>JBAZZY010000041.1 GCA_041658565.1 Actinomycetota bacterium
ATCTCCCCCGTCAGCCGCTGAGCCGGGAACTCGTCTTGCGGCAGATGAGACAGAAATGCCCTGGCGTTCAAAAACACCGCGTGTCCCCCGATCGGAGCGACAATCGGAACACCCTCTGTCTGCAGCCGCTCCCCTAAGTACGCGACCTGCCCGACGCGCGCATGCAAGTGCGCCTCATCGACCGATTCGTAAACACCCCGCGCGATGGCCTCCATGTCGCGTCCGGCCATACCGCCGTAGGTGTGCAACCCCTCGTACACGACACACAAGTTCCGCGCTTCCTCCAATATCCGCTCGTCGCGAAGAGCGAGATACCCGCCGATGTTCACGAGGTGGTCCTTCTTCGAACTCATCCATGCGCCGTCGGTGAGCGAGCAGATTTCGCGAACGATGTCGCGAACACTTCGGTCCGCATAGCCGGGTTCACGCTGCCTGATGAACCAAGCGTTCTCGGCGATCCGTGTCTTATCCAAGTACAGGGCGATCCCGTGCCGGTTGCACATCTCTCGGACGGCCGCCACGTTCTCGACACTGATCGGCTGACCTCCCGCCATGTTCACCGTTCCGGCAAGCGAAACGTACGGGATGCGTTCGGCCCCGTACTCGCGAATGACTGCGTGCAACTTGTCGAGGTCGATGTTTCCCTTGAACGGGTGTTCGCTGGCGGGATCGTGCGCCTCGTCGATGATCACGTCTACGAAGGTGCCGCCGGCCAGTTCTTGGTGCATCCGCGTGGTGGTGAAGTACATGTTCCCCGGGACAACATGCCCGGGTCGGATCAAGATCCGGCTGATGATGTGCTCAGCCGCGCGCCCTTGGTGTGTCGGGACGATGTACGGATACCCGTACACGTCTTGGACCGCTTCCTCCAAGTGATAGAAGTTCACACTGCCCGCGTAAGCCTCGTCGCCGAGCATCATCGCGGCCCACTGTTGCGCAGACATCGCGTTCGTCCCGCTGTCGGTGAGCAAGTCGATGTAGACATCGGTACTGCGCAGCAGGAACGTGTTCCAGCCCGCGACCTCAAGCGCCGCAGAGCGTTCCTGCGGCGTCGTGACGCGAACGGGCTCCACGACCTTGATCTTCCACGGCTCCGCCCACGACTGCCGCCGTCCACTCATGACCGCGCTCCCCGGGATCGTCGTCCAACTCAAGGATATGCATTCACCCGTCGCCACTGACGGTTATCGGTCAGCGAAGCAAAGACAGCACGAACCCGGCCTGCGCCAGATGGTAGGTTGCCATGATGGCCGGACGAACCCACGGCAGAGGGCGAACGAACCGGTCCCAGCCGATCATCGCGTCCGAGGTGAAGAACAGCACAGCGGCGCCGGCCGCAACCGCGTCGCGCGCTCCAAAGGCGAAAACGACCATCGCCGAGATGACGCACACATACGCGGTAAGGGGGACGGCCATCTCCGGATGCCCCTGCGCGCGCGCGCCTCGAATCATGCGCAACAACACGGGCAATCCCACACCGACAACGGCAACCGCGGTCACAGCAATCACCCTGCCGGATGGGTCCTCCAGCCGCAAACCGCCGACGTAGGCAACGTGAGCGAGCAAGAACGACGCTAGTCCGGGAACGAACGCATCTTTGGGCAACATCAAGAAGACATCGCCCGCGAGAGACAGAATCAGCGCCGCGACGAACCATCCGCGCTGCGCGGGGTCCAAGGGCTCCAGTAACAACGCCACCGCGACCAGCAACGCCGTCGTCGCCGGCTTGCACGCGTACTCGATCAGACGCGACTGAACTCGCGGAGACACCGCGATCCAGTCCGAAACCGCGAAGACCCCCGCGAGTCCCAATACGACCCACGCCGCG
Source organism: Actinomycetota bacterium (assembly GCA_041658565.1). Lineage (NCBI taxonomy): Bacteria > Bacillati > Actinomycetota > Actinomycetota bacterium. Next base: position 1,829 of record JBAZZY010000041.1, read on the forward strand.
ACGCTCATCAGGAACGAATCTTGTCCGGCATTCTCATTCCGGCATCATGCCGCACAAAGACGACGCGCACTCGCAACTCAGGCCGTATCCCTGAGCAAGACCAAACCGCCGAGCACTCCGACGTAGGCCGTCCCGTCGGGACCGAACGTCACCGGAGACCAGTTGTTGTTGAAACCTAGACCGGTTCCCACGAGCTGCCGGAAAACCGTTTCTCCCGTCCGAAAGTCCAGCGCCGTGAGGTACCACGGATCGTCGGTGGCGCCGGCCGGCTTCGTGTACGTGTACACGAGCCCCGTTGCAAGCGAGAGCTTCGGCACCAACGAGGGCCCGCGCTCTTGGCTCTCCCATTTGGTCGTACAGGTCTTCGCGTCCCGGTCGACATCGATACGCGTAAGACCCGGCTCGCTCGACCCTCCGCGCGTCACCGACGCCGGACCGGAGTACCCGTAGTTGTTGACGACGACGATCGAGTCGCCGGTAACGATCAGAGACTGGTCCGTCGCGCCCTTGTCCTGGGCGAACACCGGCTCCTCACACACGAATCGATCTCCGCCGACCTGCGCGGCGCGCCGATACACCATCACATGCATTCGAGGATCGGCGTTGTCGGTAATCGCCACGAGATCCGGACCCATGAGCGACGGGGTCGTCCCGGACCCGAAGTTCAACTGCCCGGGCTTGAATCTGACTCCGTAGTCGTAAGCCTCGCGCCACGTCGCCACAGGCTTTCCATCCGCATCGGCGTCGAATCGATACAGCGCGCGCGCCGTCACGATGTACACGCCGCCGGTTTCATCCACGGCAAACGAGTTCCCGATGGCTTCCCCGGTATCCAGCTTCGCGGTGTCGCCGGTCTGCGGATCCACAACGCCGACCGTGCCGGCCGCGCTCGCGAACCACAGTCTTCCCGACCAGTCCGGGAGCACCGACATGATCTTGTCGTCCGATGCCAAAGCCGGTGACACGTCATACATCCGCGCAATCTCGAACCCGAGTCCAGCCGGTCCCGTCGTCTCCCCGACAACGAAGATCCGGCGGTCGTTCGTTGGAATCACCGCGCGGTCCAAGTTGTCGAGATAGAAATATCCGCCGCCGGAGATGTCCGAAAGGAACGTGGTAGCACCCGCCGGATTCCTCGGTGGCAACGGCATCAACGCAAGAGTTTCGAGCGTGTCGGGATCGATCATCGTTAGGCGAGGACCTTCGACCCCGACACACACGGTCACGATCCGTCCTTGCGAATCGAAGGTCACCGTCGCGCATTCCCCAACGTGAAAGGTCGAGCGGACTTCCATGTTCTTGCCGAGCGGACCCGGTCCGGGGTTCGTGTCGGTCATGTACGCGTCGACGTGCAGGTTGCTTCGCTCATTCAACGCCATGTAAGGGTTCTGCGGAACCGCGGGTGCGTGGACCGGAGACGCGATCGCCGGCGCGCCGTAGAACGTCTCCGACGACGCCGGTCCCTGCTGAACAGGTACCGGCGGGATTCCGGCGCGCGCCGGCGACAGACTCGCAAGCGTCACAGTCAGCACAGCGACCGCCCATGATCGGCATCCAGCAATCCGACGCATCTTCCGCTCCTCCCACCTCGGCTCCGTTGAACCTCCGACTTCGCCTTGCGCGGCCGAATCCCTGCGCGCCGGAGTAGCATTCCGACATCGCAGGGCACGTCGGGAGGGTGAGGGCATGACGAGTCCGGGCAAGGCTGTGGTAACCGGCGCGACGGGATTCCTCGGGGGCCACCTGTCGCGCGCGCTTACCGAACGCGGTTGGGACGTGCACGCGATTGCGCGCCCCTCCTCGCGCGCTGAGTCACTCGAGCAAACGGGCGTCACCGTCCACCGATGCGGCTTGTTCGACACCGACGCGCTTCGCGGCGCGCTCGAGGATGCGCGCGCCGTCTTTCATCTGGCCGCGCTCGTGACGGACTGGGGGTCGCGCACCGAGTTCTTCGAAACCAACGTCAACGGGACGAAGTCGGTGGCAAGCGCAGCCGCAGACGCCGGCGTCGGTCGGTTGGTACACGTGTCCACTACAGACGTCTACGGATTCCCAAACGATCCGGATCGCGATGAGTCCAGTGCGCCGGTGCGAACCGGGTGGCCCTACGTGGACTCAAAGATCGCGGCCGAGGATGCCGCTCGCACGGTTGCCGCCGCGCGCGATCTGCCGCTCACCATCGTTCGGCCGGCGACGATCTTCGGACCCGGCGACAAGTACTTCGTGCTCGAGATCGCTCAGTACTTGCGCGCGGGCCTCGTTCCGGTGGTGGGAGGCGGGCACGCGCGCCCCGGATTCGCATACGTCGAGAACCTCGCCGACGTCATCGTCCAGGCGGGAACCGTCCCGGCCGCAGTCGGCGGCACCTACAACTTGCACGACGCGACCGGCGCGACGTGGCGCGAGTACGTCTCGAAGCTCGCCGACGCCTTGGGGTACCGCGCGCGCCGGTTGTCCCTGGCTCCGCGGGTCGCCGGCGCCATCGCCGCGGGAATGGAAACAGCGTGGGGAGCGTTCTCGATCCGATCGCGACCGCCGCTCACGAGACACGCGATCGCAATCCTGGGGACCGAGCAGGAGTTCCCAACCCAGCGCGCGCGCCGCGACCTCGAGTGGGCCCCACTGATCGATTTCGATCAGTCCATTGCACGATCGGCGGAGTGGTGCAGGCCACTTCTGGCGAAACACCGCGCGCGAACGCCTTAAGTTTCCGACCCGAAGGCGCCCGGTCAAGTCCGTGACCTGGGATGCATGCTCCGGCAAGCGCTTGTGAAGGACTTCACGAAATATATCAAAAGGAAGAAACCGAAACTACGTCGAACTCAAGCCAATCACTCGGAGTCGTCGGCCGAGGGAGGCCGACACACGACCGACAGTTCTCGTGGCTGCCACGTCAAACTTCGGCCTCCTTCTGTCGACGGACACCCGGCGGGTGGGCAGACGGGGAGCCCTGTCCCCCGCCGGGTGACGTTGCTCCTCAACGCTGGTTTCCGCGGCGCAGCCTCGTGCGCAACGGCGCGAACGGTGGAACCCCCCGGATCGCGAGCACTACCCCCAAAACACAAATCAACCCGGCAACGCGCAATCCGACCGACGGCCCGAAGGGAAACGCGGTGGCGAAACCGGCGCCTGCTACCCAGCACACCTGGAAGACGGTCTCGTAGCGAGCAAACGTGCGTCCGCGCACTTCCTCGGGTGCGTCCGCCTGGACCAATGCGTCGAACCCGAGACGAGCGGTCGAGGTAAAGACCGCGATCACGCCGCTCAACAACACCGCCCTGGCAAGGCTGAAGCCTCCCGACACGGCGACCGCGCTCGCTCCAATCGCAACCAGCGACCCGACAAGGATTGCCGGTTCGCGAACAAGCCGCCGCATTGCAGGCGCAAGTGCCGCACCGGCCAGCGTCCCCAAAGCCGCAGCAAGCGCCAACAACGCGAACCCCATAAGGCCATACCCCTCCCTGCGAATCGCAAACGCAATCAAGAACGCAAGGAATCCCAGCGCCGCTCGCGATGTTGCCGTCGCGATCCCTCCAGCCAGCAACCGGGGACTCAGCAACAGATGCACCGCGACGGCCGGCACGTGGCGCCGCAGACGAAACACCGTCGGAAGGCCGAGTCCGGCGAAGCAGGTGACCACGAACGCCGCGGCCGCAAGACGCAGTGTCGCCGACGACCCCGCCAGTCGGTGAATACCCAGACCAATCGCTCCGGCAACCGATCCACCCGCCAGCGAAGCGATCGAGAGGCGCGCGTTTGCCCACACGAGCGTTCGTCCGACTGGGAGGATCTCGGGGACGAGCGCGCTGCGGCCGACGCTGTGCGCGCGAGACAGAACGAGGATCCCGAATGCCAACGGATACAGCGCCGGATCTTCGGTACGCGTGGACGCGACTACCGCCAGCAGAACGCGTCCCGCGGAAGCAATCACCAGTGCCGCTCGATACGAGCCTCTCCATCGGTCGAGCAGCGGACCCACGACCGGAGCCAGGAGAGCGAACGGCGTCATCGTGAGCAACAAGTACAACGCCACGCGATCACGCGCCTCGCCGATCGATACGGAAAAGAACAACGTCTCGGCGAGCGACACGGCGACCAATGCATCGCCTGCTGCGTGAATGGCCTGAATCCAAACGAGCCGTCGAAAGGGAGGCCAGTCGTCGATCCTTCCGTCCGCGAAAGCCAAAACCCCTCCTCGCTCGACGGGACCCGCCCGTCATTATCCCGCCTCACGAGGAGCCCGAGGCACCGGAATCACGAAATCCCGGACCTTTCGTCTGAAAGCGGCATAGAGCGAGGAAACGGAGCGCGCATATCGAAGCATGCACCGCGTCGCACTCTGGAGGGACTTCATGCGAAAGATCGCCGTACCCATCGTTGCCCTCGCTCTTGCCGCCCCCACCGTCGTCGCGGCCAAGATTGACCTCGGATGCTCAAGCACGACGGTCACCTCTGCCATCGGCGGCATCGTCGCCAATGCCGACGGCGAACCGCTGCCGGGCCTTCGCGTCGAGCTTTACCAAACCAACCGGAGCACTCCCACGGGGGATCGCGACACCACCGACGAGCAAGGTCGCTACCGGATTTGCGCCGGAACCGTCAGCGGGTCCGGCCACGACACCTACGACGTGCACGTCGTAGACCTCTCTGAGGGCGGGCCGCTCTACGCGACGGCCAACCAGTCGTACACGACGTACACGAACCTCTCGGACGCCGACTTCACGCCCGATTCCGGACATCCCATGCTGCGCATGACGAACCTGCGCATTACTCCGAATGACATCTCGACAACCGACGGACCTGTCGAGGTGACTTGGACCGCCCGGTCGAAAGCTCCCCCCGAGACGACAATGCTGCTGTCGCTGGGGCACATCGGCGGACCGGCCGTGCAGATGGAGTTCGACGGCGTCGAAGGACCCGGACCGGCCGGCGGCGGTTGGAACCGATGGATCCACACCGAGACCATCCCCGCCAACTCAACCGAGAACCTGTTCTGGTCGGATCTCTCGGGAATACGCGGAGGCGTGGCAATCACGCAGACTGATCGGCAGCCCTACGTAATCGATAACTCCGCCCCGCTATTCGGACTCGCGACCAGCGCAATGTCTGAATGCGGTCCGGGCGTGCACGCCAACCCCTTTTCGCCGGCAAGTCCCCCCGGAACGACGAACACAATGCCGATCGTCACCCACGGCGTCTGCGACCGGTACTCGGGCGGCGCGCGCTCGGGGCTGGACCCGTTCTCGCTGCGAGGACGCATCTGCCCGCAACCGCAGGCGACCTCGGAGTGTCAAGACATCCACCCCGTCCTGGATACTCAAAGAATTGTCTGGTACCCGTCCGCCCCAATGGATCCCGGCAACTACTACTTCCACTGGCGCATCGCGGACTACGCGGGCAACGTCTCGGAGAGCCCGGTGGGATCCTTGCTGAAGATCTGCACCGAAAGCGCGCCGCGCTGCGGCCAAATCCCCTCCTTCGGTGCCTTGCAGCCGGGGAACCTGGGCAGCGGAAACACGGCCGGGATCGTCGTCGGGTCGTCTCTGACGTCACCGTCGTCGTATCCGTACATCGGCTTCCGAGTCGTCGATGCCGACGGGCAGCGCGACCTTGCGCCCGGATCACTTCGCGTGCGCGTGACCTACGGCGACGACCACACTCTGGTCTACGACTACGACCCCTCGAAGGGTCGAAACGAGTACGACGCGGTCTCGAAGAAAGGCGGCGCGAACTTCGATCTGTCCGGCGGCGTGTTTCGCGCAGACGGGTATCCCCTGCAAGGAAAGCCCCCCGGCCGCTACGTCGCGACCGCGTCGATCACCGATGCCGGCGGAAACAACGCGACGGCAACGTGGCACTGGGTGCTCGCAGCCGCGGCGTAACCCGCCTCCCCGCCCCGAAGCCGTCACGGGTTACCATCGAGACAATGGCCACGCACGGAGAGCGCCTGCTGGCCCAAGCCGAGGCGCGCGCGAAGGCACGCGGCGAGCGAAAGCGGCGATCGCTTCTTCTCGCCCCCGCAACCGCAGCGACGCTATGGGCACTCGCCGATCTCGTCGCCGCCCGCCATTCCCGTCTGTCGATGCTTCACGCCGGCGTTCTGCGCTACGTTTTCGATCACACGCAAGTCATCGCGTGGACGATCGCGCTCGTCGTGGTGCCGCTCGCGATCTCGGTCAAGCGCCACCCAATCCCGGGAGGCGCCGCGCTCACTTTGCTCGCAGGACCAATCGCGACGCCTCTGGTGTTTGGCCACGGCGGATGGAAGGCGTGGCAAACCGGGATCGTCATCCTCGCGTGCACTCTGATCCTGGCGGGCGCGCGCGCCCGGGCCCGCGCACGTACCGCGCGCGGTACGTGACTCAGACCGGCGCGCGCTTCGCCGACGCGGTACTCGGCGCGCGCTTCGCCGGTTCCCACGCGATCTCCGGAGCGTCCTTCCACAGTCGTTCAAGTTCGTAGTAAGCCCGCTCTTCCTCGTGGAACACGTGCACGACGATGTCGGCAAAGTCGAGCAACAGCCATCGGTTCTCGCGCTCGCCCTCACGCCGAAGCGGCTTGACGCCCGCGTCTCGTAGTTCGTCCTCGATCGCGTCGCCGACCGCGTGCACGTGGCGATCGGTGCCGCCCGAGACAAGGACGAAGTAGTCGGTAATGGCAATCAGTTCCCGGACCTGCAAAACACGGATGTCACGGCCCAGGTGCTCGGCTGCGGCACGCGCCGCGCGCACTGCGAGCGTGCGCGGCATCGGTATCTTCTTAGCCTTCAGTAGGAATCACCCTCGCCTGCGAAGTCCTTGCCCAGGACCACGGTAACGTCGACGACCGTCTGTCCTCGTGTCCCGAACTCTACTCGCCCGAGGCCCAGGAGTTCTCGGACGTCACGGCTCAGTGCGACACCCGCAGCGTCGTCGCTGTACCCAATGATCCGAGTCGTCGCCACGTCGAACGAAGGTGCGTTTCCCGTCAACGCGATCCGAATACCACCGCGAATCAGAGCATCGGCGGCACGAAGTCCCGCCTCCGGAGTTCCGTTCCCGTTTCTGATCTCCGCGCGGGGACGCATCGAAGGGGCTTGCCCGCGGACGAACGCCGAAGAAGTGAATCGACGTCGGACAAGCGCATCCAGGCCGTCTTCCTGAACCGCGTACACCTCCTCCGAGCCGCCCGAGCCCACGATATCCACCGGGAGAACTTCGTAACCGCGCGCGCCCGGCTCCGTCGCAGCGAACCACCCCAGCGCGCGCGCCAGCGCGCGCCTGCCGTCGCGCTCCAGCGAATTCGCGGCGGTGTTCGTGAGCGCGCGCTCAATGTCCTCCGGCTTCGCAGCGGCGACGGCATCCCAAACCCGGCGCGCGCGCACGAACCGCTGGATCTCAGTCCCGGATTCCTCGCGGTGCGTCAGGTACCGAACCGCCTCGGATCCACTCATCCGCTGTGCCTCGGATCCCGACGACCCCGGCCCGTTGTCCGCCGTGGAGTCCCCGTCGCGAATCTCGATGCCGCCGAGTTCGTCCACGAAACTCGAGAACACTGCGTCATCGATCTCTTGCGTCTCGTCGATCTCGATTCCCAGCAGGTTCTCGACCGCAAGTCTCTGCGCCCGCAGGGACTGCACGCTCAACGCGCGACCGATCGCCTCGAATCCCTGACCCGGGATCGTTCCAAGCGTCCCCACAGGAATGAACAGCGCAACGGGACGGTCGCCCTCGTGTCCAGCCGCAAACACCGTCAACGAGTCGGCCTGATGCGAAAGATCGTCACGCAGACTGAGCACGAGCAGCAGCGTGTCTTGAACGATCATCGGCGCGGGAGTGCTGGGAGCCGCGGGGCTGGACTTCTGAACCGTGAACACGCCCACCCCGATTGCCGCCAGCACCGCAAGCGCGACCGCCATACCGACCAACCTGCGACGAGCGCGCGCACGCCGCAGTCTCCCGGTACGTGTCCCGGGATCCTTCTCGATCACGACGTCAGCGATACAGACCTGCCTTCTCGATGTACTCCGCAACGCCGACGGGCACGAGGTATCGAATGGGCAGTCCCTCACGAACCCGCCGCCGTACGTCAGTGGAACTGATCGCCAGCGCCGGGATTTCCATAGGCGAAACCCGAGCCGCCAGCGAAGGGGGCAATTCCTCCCGCAGCCGACTCAGATCGTAGCCGGGCCTCGTCGCGGCGATGAACCGCGTCCCCGCCAGCACGGCGTCCGGGTCCTTCCAAGTCAAGATCTGCAGGACCGCGTCGGCACCCGTAATAAAGAAGAACTCGGATCCGGGAGATGACTTCCTCATCTGATCCAGGGTGTCGATCGTGTAGGTGGGACCCGCGCGATCAAGCTCGATGCGGGACACCGAGAAGGACGGATTCCCAACGGTGGCCACTACGGTCATCAGGTAGCGATCCTCGGCCGGAGCGAGGTCGGCATGGCTCTTCTGCCAAGGGCTTCCGGCGGGCACAAACACGACCTCGTCTAAATCGAAGGCATGCCGCGCATGCTCGGCGGTCACCAGGTGGCCGGTGTGAATCGGGTCGAAGGTCCCGCCCATCACGCCGACCCGTCGGGCGCGGGAAACGGTCATCGCAGCGAGTGTAACAGCGAGGGTCCCCATTGCCGGGGACCCTCGCGGAGGATTGCCGCGCTAAGAAACGATGATCTTCCCGGCCATGACCTTGCCGTGCACGACGCAGTAATAGGGGTAAGTCCCCGCCTTGTCGAACGTGTACATGAACGTGCCGGTCGTCTGCGCTGCGTCGCCGGAATCAAACAACTTGTCGTCGGCAGTTACCGTGTGCGGCAGTGAGCCCTCCCACTTCCACATAACCATCGTTCCCACGGCCACCGTCAACTCCGCCGGTTCGAAGACGTTGTCTTTCACGGCTACGGTCGGTGCGTCCGCGTGGCTCGACGATACGACCGAGGGTGTCGGGCTCGTTCCCGGCGTCCCTGTGGTCTTCCCGCCGCAAGACACCGCAACGACGGAAAGAACCGCGACGAGGGTCAACATTCTTGCAGTGCGCACAGCTTCCTCCTCCTCCATCCAACACCGACCAACTTGTGGGGCGGTCCTTTACTCGACGACTACGGTTCCCTCCATGGTCGGATGAGCGTCGCACTGGAACCGGTAAGTTCCCGCCTTCAACGGCGGAATCTGGTAAGTCCTCTTGCCGACGCCGGTGAAGAACTCACCTTTGTAGATTACGGTCGTTCCCTCGTATATCGAGAAGTTGTGGGGAATCCCTGCGTCCTGGTTGTCGAGCGTTAGCGCGATCGGAACATCCGCCGCGAACGCCAGTTCCTTGAGGTCGAACTGCATGTTCTTCGCCACGATCGTCGCCTCGCTCGCTGCAACCGAGGTGCCGGACGATGGAACCGGGGTCGCGACGGACGGGGTTGCGGTTCCGGACGGGAATCCGCTGTCCTTCGCCGACGTGCAGGCAGACCCAATGAGCGCGACCGCCGACATGAGGGCAAACACGGACACCAAACGTCGCATGAGGTTCTCCTTCACTCGGACAGCTTCCCGAAGACCGGGCTTATCTTCCTAACAACTCGGAATAGTGCGCAAATCATCCCCCCGATAGACTCCGGATCTAGAAAGATACGTAGGGTGGTAGCCTCCGGGGTATGGACGAGAAGAGCATTCAAGACGCTCTCCATCAGTCTGCCCGGATGTACGGCGTTCTCCTCGGTACCGACGCCCCCGATCCGCGTGCCCTCAGCAGCCAAACCGTCTGGGATTTCGACCACCATTTCACGCCCGGCCTCATTCGCTATCGCAAGTCGGTGACCGAAGCCGGGGATTTCGCGGCGCTCGAGTGGGACGGCGAAGGGTCGATCGTCCGGGACATCCTCGGACGGGAATGGATCGACTGCCTCGGCGGCTACGGCATCTACAACCTCGGAATCCGCCACCCCGAGGTCGTCGCGGCGGTGCGAAAGCAGTTGGATCGGAACCCAATGCCGACGCAGGAATTGCTCGACCCGTTCAAGGGCATGCTGTGCAGGCTCCTTGCCGCGATCGCTCCCGGGGATATCTCGAATGCCTTCATCTGCAACTCCGGCGCCGAAGCGGTCGAAGGTGCGATGAAGATCGCCAGGGCGGCCACGGGACGACCGGGGTTCGTCTGCGCGACGGGCGCCTTTCACGGAAAGACCCTCGGAGCCTTGTCGCTGATGAGCAAAGAAGCCTTTCGTGCGCCCGTGGAGCCCCTTCTGGGGCCCGTCTTTCGCATTCCGTTCGGCGACTCGGACGCTGCCGAACGAGTGATCGGCGCTCACGCCGACGAGATCGCCGCAGTCGTGATGGAGCCGGTCCAGGGCGAAGCTGGAGCAGTCGTTCCCCCGGACGACTTCTGGCCCCGCCTTCGCGCCGCCTGTGATGCCACCGGTGTTCTCCTAATCGCCGATGAGGTTCAGACCGGACTCGGGCGCACCGGAGCGCTGTGGGCCGTCGACCACTGGGGAGTCGCCCCCGACATCCTCTGCGTAGCGAAGTCGCTGGGGGGCGGCGTCATGCCGGTGGGAGCCGTCCTCGGACGAGGACACATCTGGCAGACGCTCGAGCCGAATCCCTTCCTTCACACATCGACGTTCGGCGGGAATCCGCTCGCGTGCGCAGCCGCGATCGCCGCCATCCACGTGACACTCCGCGAGCGCCTGTGGGAGCAGGCCGCCGAAAAGGGCGCGCGGTTTATGGCAGGCCTCCGCAATTTGCAGGATCGTCACCCAAGCGTGCTCGTTGACGTGCGGGGCATGGGCCTGTTGATCGGCATGGTGTTCCCCGACGACGAAACCGGCTACCGGGTGGCGGCAGAACTCTTCAGGCGCGGAGTTCTCGTCGCGGGTACCCAAATCGCGGCAACGACGATACGCATCGAGCCGGCATTGACGATGCCTGGAGACCTGATCGACGAAGTGCTGACACGACTCGACGCCACGTTCGCGACCGTTCAGGGCTGATCGAAAAGGAGCGGCCTCGAAGGACCGCTCCTTTTCGTCTCTTCGATACCTACCGCGGCGCGCGCGCCCCGTGCTTGTGCTCGCGATTGCGCGCGGCCTTCTTTGCAACCTTCGGCGATTCGACCCCTGCGGAGTCCACGGACAATTCATCCAGCGCGGAACAGAATGCTTGCGCCCCAGCGACTGTGGACAGATCGAACACAGACCCGGCGACCTCGGCGGTCCCCCCACGGGCCGCCGCGGACACGAAACCACCGTGGTTCTTCACCACGAGCCCTGCGAAACGGGGATCGTGGCCCTTCGGCGCACACCCGGCAACCAAACTCACGACCGCACCGTGGACAGCGTCGGCTTCAGGCTCTTGTGCAGGCTCCTGCGGATCCGCGGAAGGTTCCGGCGCAGGCGGATCGACAACCTCACCGGGCGTCGGCTCCGCAGTAGGTTCCGGCGTCGGCTCAACGGTCGGCTCGGACGACGGTTCGGCCGTTGGTTCGACGGCCGGAGTCTCGTCAGGCGAGACCGCAGGCACCGGCGCAGGAGACTCGGTTCCCTCGGCTGCCACTCGAACGATGTCCGGTCCGGCCATGGCGCCAAACACCAGCGACGCGGCCAGCACAACTGCAAGTCGCAAACTCTTCATCTAGTTATCCCCCTGGACCCCGATAAGCGCGGACGTAGTCAATATCGGCCAGGTGAGCCGTTTCGATGAATCGGGCTTACCCCCGCGAAATACAGGATTTCAGGACGACCAACGCGGGGTTTCAACGAAGTCCTCGAGGGTCACCTCACGCCGTTGAGGACGTGGCGCGCGACGGATGCCCGTGAACGACGAAGGGGCCCGCGGCGGAGCCCCTTCGTTCGAATGATCGCCGCTCAGGCCACACTCGGACCAGGCGTCGTTGCCGCCAGCGCGGCATCGGCCGGAGTAGCTGAGTTGAACTCAAGACTCGACGGCGCCTCGATCACGTCGAGGACGAACAAGTTGACGACCTCATCCCACGCGTTCAGGGTGAGTTGAACATCGTGTTCGACCGCCCCCTCGCCATCTTCCTGCGTGAATCCCAAGCCTGTAATCGTGAACTCCACGAGCGACAAGCCGTTCTCCTGAGCCTGAGGAGTCACCTCCACCGTGCCGATCCCCGGTGCGGGGTCTCCGGTGGCGCTGGCGTCCTCCCCGAACATCGACACCCCGTCGATCCCCAAGTGCACCGTAATCTGCGCCGGCGCCCGCACTTGCCCCACAAGCAAGGTCGCATACGCACGAACCGTGAGGCTGTCGATGTTCCCCGTAAAGGAACCTTCGAACAAGGCGTCGTAGATCGTGCGATACCCGGCACCACTCGCGACGTAGGTGTTGGCATACGCACATCCGTATCCATCCGCGACAGAGGTCGAGGGCGCCTCCTGGTCCCACCACGCAACCGCGTTGTCCACGACAACAGAAAGGTTGCCCACAGGAGTCGTCTGGGCTTCCGGACAGTGAAAGTAGTTCATCTCCGCACGCAAGGCCGGATCGGCGCGCCCCGGAACGGGACTGCCCCAGGTTCGGTTGACTCCTGATGTGTGAGGATTAGGTCCTCACCGGAAGGAAAGGTCACCATGCCCAAAGCGTTCCCCGAGGAGTTCCGTCGCGACGTCATCGCCGTGGCTCGC
>JBAZZY010000042.1 GCA_041658565.1 Actinomycetota bacterium
GAAACAGCGTCGCCTTCCCCTTCGACATCTGCGTCCACGCCGGTCGCCGCCCCGTCCTCGGGTGACCCGGGCGGGTGAGCGCGCCATGACAAGCCGCTCGTAAGTTCGCACTACGGGAGGAGCATTGTGAGTTCGAAGATCCTGTTCAACTGCACCCACGGCGCCGACGACCCCGAGCGAGCAACGCTGCCGTTCATCGCGGCAAACGTCGCAGCGACCGCAGGGCAAGAGGCCATCGTCGTGTGCACGACCGACGCGGTGTGGATCGGCACCGTCGGAGGAGCCGACTCGATCATGGCCGCCGGTTTGCCGCCGCTACGAGGGCTCTACGAGGAGTTCGTCGCCAACGGCGGACGCGTGTGGCTGTGCAGCGCATGCACAAAGCCGCGCGGAATCGACGAGTCCGCCCTTCTGAATGGATCGAGCATCGTGGGAGCGGCCGTCGTCGTCGAAGAGATCGTCAACGGCGCCAAAGCAATATCGTTCGCGTAGAAGCACCAGGGCAGGCGCGAGATCCGGCTAGTCGCGGCCGAGAGATTGCCGGACGATTTCTGCGTGTCGCTTGCCCTCGCTTGCCCACTCGCATGCGTCGGTGTTCTCGCAATGCGGTTGACCCTCTCCTGTGGCGAAGTTGAAATCGCACACAGGACAGTGCACCTTGAAGTCCTCGGGGAGGTAGGGGCACTCATACCAACTGCAGCCGCGAACTCCCTCGCCGGTAATGACGTCATACCCGCAGCCGGGACACTGATGAAACACCGGAATCCGCTTGGCCTTCCCGCCCCGATCGCTCATGACCTATCTCCTCGCCGGACGGACTCCAGCCTCCGCTTGCCACCGACAAGCAGGAAGTGCCGGACGGTCCCCGGGGCAAGGCGCGTTCGCCCCTAACGACCCGGTCTCCCAGTCCCATAGTGTCCCAATCCGGTAGGGAAGGCAAGCGCGAAGAACAACGCCCCGCTTTCGGCGCAGCAGAACCGCCCGACACGATCCGGCGCACCGTCGAGGGGTCGACTCAGAGGCCCGGCATCGTCAAGTGATTGTCCGCAACCAAACATGTGAAGTCCGAATAGCCCAATTCGACCGGTTTCTTCACTTGGCGGAACACGTTAGGCCACCACTATGTTGACATCGTCAGAAGGGAATCCCATCGAATGACAGACTTGCCAATCACAGTCACATGGTCGGATGGCGATCGGTTCGACATCCGGATACGCGATCACACGCTGATCGTCGATCAGCCGGCTCACGACGGTGGCACAGATTCCGGCCCCACCCCAACCGAGATGTTCGTTGCGAGCCTCGCCGCGTGCACCGCGTTCTACGCCGGACGGTTCCTTCGCCGACACAACCTCACCGTCGACGGGCTCCGAATCGAGTCCGGCTGGACGATGAGCGACGACCGCCCCCATCGCGTCGAGACGATCGCCATCGACGTGATCACATCGACTCCGCTGGACGGCAAACAGATCGATAAGCTGAGAGCCGTCGTCGAACGTTGCACGGTGCAGAACACCTTGAACACTCCACCAAGAGTCAGCATCAAACTCGGCGGGACCACAAGTTCCTAGATCGGAGAATGCCGTGGCCGCATACCCCGCACATCGCGAAGCCGACGTCGCACTGCGCGATGGATCGACGATTCACATCCGCCCCGTCCGCGCCGACGACGAAGAGGCCGTCCTAGCCTTCTATCGAGGTCTGTCCGAACGCTCACTGTGGTTTCGGTTCTTCGGCGGCGGCCCCAACCTCGAGAAGGCAGCCCGATGGGCTATCGACGTCGACTACGAATCTAGGTACGGGTTGGTGGCAACCACCGGCATCGACCACGAAGTCGTCGGACACGGTTCGTACTCGCGCATCGACGAGGAACATGCGGAGGTCGCATTCGCAATCGCCGATCAGGTGCAAGGGCATGGCCTCGGAACGATTCTTCTCGCGCACCTGGCGGAGGTAGCCGACGCGAACGGAATCTCGATCTTCCATGCGGAGGTCCTGCCCGAGAACCACGCGATGGCGGACGTGTTCCGCGAGAGTGGCTTCGCCGTGAAGACGAGCACGAAACCCGGCGTCGTCGTGTTCGAGTTCCCGGCCGCGCTGAGCGAAGACGCAGTCGAACGTTTCGAGCGACGCGAGCAGAGCGCGGCCGTGGCAGCCATGCAAACCTTCTTGTCTCCCCGCTCAGTGGCCGTCATCGGAGCCACCAACCGACGCGGCTCGATCGGCGGGGAGATCTTCCACAACCTCGTGAGTACCTCATTCGCCGGACCCGTGTACCCGGTGAACCCCACGTCGGAAGTCGTCCAGTCGGTTCTGGCCTACCCCTCCATCACCGCAATTCCGGGGGCGGTCGATCTGGCGGTCGTTGTCGTCCCTGCGGCATCGGTCCTTGACGTCGCGCGCGAGTGTGCCGTCAAGGGCGCGCGCGCGATGGTCGTGATCTCCTCGGGCTTTGGTGAAACCGGCGACATCGGGCTGGACAACCAGCGAGAGCTGCTCAAGATCTGCCGCGACGCTGGGATGCGCCTCATCGGACCTAACTGCATGGGGATCATCAACACCCACCCGGACGTGCGTCTCAATGCGACCTTTGGGCCGATCTACCCGCCGCATGGCGGCGTGGGATTCCTTTCGCAAAGCGGCGCTCTGGGGTTAGCGGTCATCGACTACGCCAAGGACCTCGGACTCGGCCTGTCCTCCTTCGTCTCGGTCGGGAACAAGGCCGATATCTCAGGCAACGACTTGATTCACTACTGGGAGTCCGACCCCGACACGAACCTGATCTTGCTGTATCTGGAGTCGTTCGGGAACCCGCGCGCGTTCGCCCGGATCGCCCGGCGGGTCGGACACAGCAAGCCCATCGTCGCAGTCAAGAGCGGCCGCTCGAGCGCCGGCGCGCGCGCAGCCTCGTCTCACACCGGCGCCCTGCTCGCCGCATCGGACCTGACCGTAGAGGCTCTGTTCCGCCAGGCCGGAGTAATCCGAACCGACACGCTCGCCGAGATGTTCGATGTCGCAGCACTGCTGGCGAACCAGCCGCCACCCAAGGGCGGCCGAATCGGGATCGTCACCAACGCAGGCGGTCCGGGGATCTTGTGTGCGGACGCGTGCGATGCCTCGGGGCTCGAGGTTCCGGCACTTCCCGAACGCATTCAGCGTCGGCTGATGGAGTTCCTGCCGACGGATGCAGCGACGGCGAATCCCGTCGACATGCTTGCAGCCGCCCCCGGCGAGCACTACCAACGGGCGATCGACATCGTGGCGCGCTCGGGCGCGGTCGACGCGATCGTGGCGATCTTCGTACCTCCGCTTGTCACGCGGCCTGAAGACGCGGCGGCGGCGATCCGTGCGGCGGCGGCGGCCATGCCGCCCGACATCCCGCTGTTGACCGTCTTCATGTCCGCACACGGAGTCCCGGAAGACCTCCGAGGCGACGCCGTGCGTGTGCCGTCCTACGCCTTCCCCGAAGACGCGGCGAGTGCCCTGGCGCGCGCCGTGCAATACGGCGCCTGGCGCAACAAACCGGAGGGCCGGATCCCAAGTTTCCCTGAAGCGCGGCGCTCCGAAGCTGCGGCGCTGATCGCAACCGCGCTGCAAGACGGCCCCCGGTGGCTGAGGCCGGAGGAAGTTGCGCAACTGCTGTCGTGTTACGGACTCCCGTTGGCGGAGTGGCGCCTGGCGGCAGACCCCGCAACCGCTGGCCAGGCTGCGGCCGAAATGGGCGGGCTGGTCGCATTGAAAGCAGTCGCCCCGACGCTCCTGCACAAGAGCGAGAGCGGTGCGGTTGCGCTGTCGTTGTCCGGCGAACGTCAGGTCGCAGCCGCCGCCACCGAAATGCAAAAGCGAGTCGCCGCGTCCGGCCACAGGGTAAGCGGCTTCCTCGTCCAGCAGATGGCGCCGGCCGGCGTTGAGATGCTCGTCGGCGTCGTACACAACCCGTTGTTCGGCCCGGTCGTGGCGTGCGGGGCAGGCGGAACCGCGGTGGAACTGATGAAGGACATCGCCGTTCGCATCACCCCGATCAGTGATCGCGACGCGACTGAACTGACGAGATCGCTGGCAACCTTCCCACTGCTAACCGGTTACCGCGGATCACCGCCCACCGACGTCGCCGCACTCGAAGACGTCATTCTGCGGGTAGGCGCGCTCGTCGAAGACCAACCGCAAATCGCGGAGATGGACTGCAATCCCGTGATTGTTCACCCCGCGGGAGCAATGATCGTGGATGCCCGCATCCGGGTGGAGGAAAGCGCTCCGCGCGCGCCACTGGTCGCGCGCCGGCGCCTGTAATCGCGGACGGGTCAGCCCTGCGAGCCCGGCGTGGCAGTGTGGCGGGCCAGATACGCAGCCGCCTCGGCGCGCCGCGAAACCTCGAGTTTCATCAGAATGCTCGAGACGTAGTTTTTGACGGTCTTCTCGGCCAGTTTCAACTCCTGGCCGATCTCCTTGTTCGTCTTGCCGCCGGCAACCAGCGTGAGGATGCGCTCCTCTTGCGGCGACAACCGAGCCAGCTTCTCGTCGCGTAGCAAATGCTTGCCCCTGCGCAGCCGCTCGAGAACGGGTCCGGTCATAGCGGGGTCGAGCAGAGACTGCCCCGACGCCACGGCTCGAATCGACCGTACGAGATCCCCTCCGCGGACTTGCTTGAGCACGAATCCGGCCGCCCCGGCCATGATCGAGGCGAACAAAGCCTCGTCGTCGGAAAACGATGTGAGCATGATTACGGCGATCTTGGGATGACGCGCACGGATCTCGCGACAGGCCTCGATCCCGCTGCCATCGGCCAGTCGAACGTCCATCACAACGACGTCGGGACGGGTCGCATCGGCAGCTTCAACCGATTCATGCACCGAGCCGGCCTCGGCGCAGACCTCTAGGTCTCCGGCGGACTCCAGCAGAGTGCGAACACCGCGACGAACCACCTCGTGGTCGTCCACGATCATGACTTTGATCTGAGTCGGTTCCTGGTTCATCGTCGTCTCCATCCTGGCACAGATCGAAGCCGCCTGCGGTTACAGCGGAATCGTGATCCGCACCCTCGCCCCTTTGCCGGGGGCCGAATCGATCCGCAGCGATCCCCCGAGTGCAGAGGCGCGCGCGCCCAAGTTCGTCAATCCGTGTCCGGTGCCCGCAACGGCCGCGGGATCAAACCCGGTTCCGTCGTCCTCCACCTGAAGCACGACGCAACCGAATTCGTGATACAGCGAGAGCGACACTCGGCTTCCGTCGGAATGCCGCACGGCGTTCGACATTGCCTCGCGCGCCGCTTGCATCAGATCTCCGGCATTCGACGACAGCACTGAGGCCGCATCCTCATCGATATCGACCGAAACGACCATCCGCTCCCCCTGGCGAAAGTCCTCCGCCAGTTCGCGCAGCATCCGGTCAAGCTGCCAGTCGACCATCCCGCCCGGTCGCAACGCGAAGATGTAGTTGCGGAGATCCCGGATTACGCGGTCGATGTCGTCCACCGCAGCCTCGAGCCGCTGACGCACAACCGCTTCATCCGTTGCCACGGCTTCGGTCGCTTGGAGCGCCATCCCAACGGCGAACAACGATTGCACGACGCCGTCGTGCAATTCCTTCGCGATCCGCTCTCGGTCCTCCAGGACCGCCAACCGCTGCAATTCCTCCCGCAGCCGTGCATACTCCAGCGCCACCGAAGCCTGCGCCGCGAAAAGCTCCACGAGCGCAAGGTCGTCCGGGCTGAACCGGCTCCCGCCCGAGATGTTCGCCAGCGCGAGAGTTCCAAACCGGCGCTCTCCTGCCGCCAGCGGAACGAACAAGGCAGGACCCAGCCCTCCGACTCGGACCATCGGCTGCAGCGTGTGCGTGTCGACCGACGCGTCCTCGACGGCACGCGGGCTCAGCGCCTGCATCACCTCTCCGGAGATGGACTGGTCGCGCGGAAAACGCATGCCGTCCACCGCTTCCGCGTGCGCTCCTTCGGCAACCCGAACGACCATCGTCTCTCCATCAAGTTCTGGAGTTGCCACCGTGGCCAAGTCCGCGCCGACCAAGTCGCGCGCGTGACGAGCGATCAGACGCAGGACGGCATCGGCGTCCCCGCCCTCCAAAATCGCTCCGGTCACCTCGTTCACCGCCGCGAGGCGGCGCTGGCGGACTCGCGCCTCCTCATACAGCCGCGCGTTTTCGATCGCCACCCCAGCCTGCAAGGCGAGCGTCAGCACGGCTCGCTCGTCCTCCTCGGTGAACTCGTCCGCGCCCCGCTTCTCGGTGAGGTAGAGATTGCCGAAGACCTTGCCGCGGACCTTGATCGGCACCCCGAGGAACGAGGTCATCGACGGATGAAGTGGCGGGAAGCCGCTCGAGCGCTCATGATCCTGAATCCGTCGGAGCCTTAGCGGCCGGGCGTCGCGAATCAGAAGGCCCAGGATCCCCGAGCCGACGGGCGGATGTCCGATGGCTCGTCGCTCCTCCTGTGTCACCCCGGCGGTGACGAACTCCACGATCGAGCGCTGGTCGGCGTGGTTGAGGACACCCAAGGCCCCGTAGCGGGCATCGGCGACGTCGCAGGCCAGGTCCACGATCTTCTGCAGAACCGCCGGCAATGACAACTCCGACGCAAGGATTACCCCGGCCTGCAGCAGAGCCTCGTGCCCGCGCTCAGCCTGCTGAAACTGCTGGTAAACCGCACTTTCTTCGGGCGAGGGGCCGGACGAGGCGCCGACGCCTTCAGGCGCACGAGTAGCGTCGGTGCCCTGGGTCATCCATTGAGCCTACCAAGGGCAACGGCCCGGTGAACCAAGGGCCGTTTGGCCCTTGGGCTTTCGCACGGCTTTCTCTACCGTTTGACCGGGACTGCGGAAGACCTCGCAACGATTCCAAAGCTTGCAAGCGAGGTGCCTTCGCAAGCCGGCGGTCTAGCCGGCGGGTTCCGCGGCTTCAGCGGAGGGGACTTTGCTCGTTCGAGACGTGATGACCGTCGGCCTGATCACGGTCGAGTCGAACACGCCGGTGAAGGAGCTGGCGCAGTTGATCATCGGCGCGCGCATCGGCGGGCTACCGGTCCTGGACGGCGACAGACTGGTCGGAATCGTCACCTCCACCGACCTGCTGGCAAACGAACCGTCCCTCGCGGCGCGAACGGCGCGCGATGTCATGACCACTAACCCAGTCACGCTGACGGAGGACATGACGGTCTCGGGAGCGGCCCGTGTGCTGCAGAAGAACAAGATCAAGCGCGCGCCGGTGATGCGCGGCGAGCGACTCGTCGGACTCGTGACCCGGGCGGATCTCCTTCGCCCCTATCTTCGGACCGACTCCGAGATCCGCGCCGAAGTCGAGAACGACGTCCTCGTGCGCGCACTCGGACTCAGCCCGCGCGAGTTCCAGGTTCGCGTCGAAAACGGTGTCGTATCCCTCGAGGGGGTGCTCCCGAACGAGCATGTCCACAGCCTGTTCCTACGCTTGGTCCGCTCAGTTGCGGGAGCAGTAGACGTTCTGGACCGCCTGACGGTCACCGACGGAGTCCCGGCGCTGGCCGACGGCCGGCCCTGAACTCGCCTCATCCTCCGTATCCTCCGGTGTCCAAGCGTGACTCGAGTATCGTGAGACCGGAGGTGCCGTCGTGATGATCAAGGACGTGATGTCGACGTCGGTGGTAACCGTCTCCCCCGGCACGCCGATCAAAGAGATCGCCGCGACGCTGGTGGCCAAGAAGATCAGCGCCGTTCCGGTCGTGGACGAAGAGGGCTTCCTCGTGGGGATCGTCTCGGAATCCGATCTCATTGCACTGCAGACCACGCCCGACCCCCGAAGTCACCTGCTGCAAGAAGGCGCCCCACCAACCTCGGCGCACGTTGCGGCCGACGTGATGACGGCCCATCCCGTCACCCTTCCCGCGGCTGCCGATGTCGCGGTCGCCGCGCGCCTAATGCTCCAAAAGGGGATCAAGAGAATCCCAATCGTCGCCAGCGGTCACGTCATCGGGATCATCGCGCGCCGAGATCTCATCGGGGTGCTCGCGCGCAGCGACGAGGAGATCCGCCGGGACCTGGACGAAACACTTGCGAGGGAAGCGACTCTGCTCGGCGCCCTGCAAACGGAGGTCGCCGACGGAGTCGTCGCGGTGACCGGAGCAACCGAAGAGCGCACCCGCCGGCTCGCGGAGATCCTCGCGCGGCGCATCCCCGGAGTGGTCGGCGTCCGGTTCGTCGACGACTAGCCGGGGAATCAAACGTCGCGGCGTTTAAGCGACACCGAAGCGAGCGCCAGGGGCACGCCCACCCACGCAGCCAGAGCGCCGACCAGCGCCGTCATCGCGGTGCCGGAACCAAGCTCTTGCGAAAGATAGGCTCCGAACGGTCCCAGCGCCCCACCTCGAAGGTCCGCGCCGAGAAGGGCGAGAACCCGTGCAGCCTCGATCGGGTTCAGCAAGATCGCGCTGAGCAACCCCAGCGGACCTATGTGCAGTGGGGCCGCCAACCCCGCGATCGCAAGATCAATTCCAAACGCGAACACGAACCAGGCGACCGCCGCCCATGCCGTCGCGTGCGCGCGCCCACGCGCAACCGCCGAAAACGCCACACCCAGTGCAACGCCGACCGTTGCGACGGCGATGATTGCTGCGCACAGAACGACGAAAGGCATCAAGTCCGGACCTCGAACAAGACTCGCGTAGGCGATCCCCGCAAACCCGAGTCCAAGGAATGCAATCAGCCAGACGGCACTCGTCAGCCCGGCGAACACGCCGAGCACAATGCTGGATCTGTCGACCGGCTGCACAAGAACCATCGGGAGTATCCCGCGCTCCCGCTCCCCGGCCACAGACCCGGCCCCCACCAGCAACGCCAACAGTGGTAGGAGGATGAGCCCGAGACCAAGCAAGCCGGCCGACGCCGGTCCAATTCCGGTCAGGCCGAGTTCGGCGAGGCTACGGAGGCCGATAAGCGTGACGGCGAGCACCCCCGCAGCGAAGGCCAAGCCACCCGCCAACACCCAACGGGTCCGGACCGCGGCCCGCATCTCCCAACGCGCCACGGCCAGGGCTGGAGCGATCCCGCGCGGTTCGGCGGCGGGACGCGATGTGGGTGCAATCCCGGGCACAACCGTGGCAGCGGAGTCCTCCTCGATCGAGCCATCCACGAGAACAATCAACCGGTCGACGACATCCATAAGTTCTCGATGCGCCGGACTCGAGATAACTACCGTTGCGCCCTGGTCGGCGCACCGACGCACCGCACGCAAGAACATCTCGCAGCCGGATGCATCCAGGCTCGCCAAAGGTTCGTCCAGCAGGATCAGTCTGGGCGACCCAAGCAGAGCCACGGCGAGCGCAACGCGCTGCCGGTTTCCTCCCGACAGCGACCCGATGCGCGCGTCGACGGGCGGCAAGAAACCCTCCGGGAGGGCCGACGCAACTGCGTCGACCCCCCGAAGCTGCGCAAAGAACTCCAACGTTTCGCCAACCGTGGCGGACTCGAGCAATGCGACGGACTGCGGCAAGTATGCGATGTCCCTCCGGGTTTCTCGCGACGGCGGCAGCGCCGCACCGGCAAGACGGGCGCGTCCTTCGAACGAGGTCAGCCCTGCGAGGCAACGCAACAATGTGCTCTTTCCCGCTCCGTTCGCACCACTCAGACAAACGACCACTCCGGGCGGCAGCAAGAACGAAACCTCGTCGAGCGCGCGCCGGGCGCCGTAGCGCTTCGTCAGCCTTTGGACGTCGAGGAACTCGGGAACCGCCGACACAATCTCCGCAGGCTCAGGCTGCAGCACCACGCACCCCCGTTCCGGGTGTCCGCCCTAGGCGTGAGATCCGGCGCATCCGCACCAGCATCCATGTCGCGAACACCACCGACAGCACACCGGCAGCCCCCATCGCAATGTTCGGCGCTTCCGAACGTGTTCCAAGGGAGACGAATCGAGGAGAAACCGGCCTACTCAAGGGGATCTCATCGACGACGAGCGGATCGATCTGCGCCCAGCGTTCCCACACCGCCGCCGCCAAGCGCAAGCCCGGGCTCGACGCGAGAGCACCCAGAAGCGGCGCGCGCGACGTAAGCGTCGCGATCGCGCTCCCCTCTCGATGAGGGAGATCCCCGAAGCCGTCTCCCGCAATGTCGTACCCTCGGTAGTCCCCCCAGTAGTTCCCGGCACCCCGAGACACCCACTCGCTGGTGAGTTCCCCACCGTTGGAAACCACTTGCGTCGAGTTCCCGACGAAGCTGTTCATCGCGAACGTGGCCGGCGACGTCGAAAACAGCACGACTCCGGTGTCGTTCATCCCAACAGTGTTGGACATGAACTTCGTTTCCTCGACCGGCGCGCCGGCGGGACCGTCAACGTAGATCCCGACTCGATTCCCGACGATTACGTTCTTGGCGACATCGGCACCGGCGACATCCTTTAGAAGCACCCCGAATCCGGTCGAGGGCGATCGGGCGGCTCGCATCGTGTTGTCGAGCAGCAGCACGTCACCGCCGTACATCACAACCGCTCCCGACAGGTTCCCCCGCATGCGATTTGAGGAGACGACCAACCCGCGCGCGTACATCGAATGCACCGCGTAGCGAGCGTCGGTGATGACATTCCTGTCGATCATGGATCTCGACGCTGCGACGATGTAGATCCCGTCACGCACGGCATCGATGCGACTGTCGCGAACCAGGGCATCGGTTGAGTTGATGAGCGCGATCCCATCGCCCCGCGCCAGGCGACCCACGGGTCCCTTCCGTCCGCGCGACACGCCGACCGCGTGGCCGGAATCGGTCACGACGGCGTTCTTGCGCCCGACGATCGTCGCGCGCTCGATGCGCGCGCCTCGAGTTCCGGCTACGAAGATGCCCATGTAGCTGTCCTCAACGCGGACATCCTCGATGCGCACTCCGTCACCTTCGATTCGGATCCCGGACGGCTCGTCAACCGGACCCGGTCCGCTGTTGCGGACCGTGACTCCGCGAACGACCGCGCCCGGAGCGGCAACGGTGAGAACAGTCCCTACCCCATCACCAACTAGGACCGCACGACCCCGGCCACTCAGGATGAGGGGACGATCGACAACGAACGTCCCCTGGTAGACACCCGGCTCGATCAGGATGGTTGCACCCGGGGTGGCCTTCGCCAACCGTCGCGCAAGGTCTCGTCCGGCGGCCACGTCGTCCGGAGCCGACGCGAAAGCTGGGATCACCCCAGCAACGGCAAGCGCAATCGCGATGGAAACGACCGCCGACGCGCCGAGGCCGGAACGTAGTTTGCGCACCACGCGCGGCCCGAACGAGAGCAGCGCCGCGGCTCCAAGAATCGCAAGAAGCGATACCCCGGGGCGCGACCACGTCGTGAAGTTGAATACCTTCGTCGGTCCGATCACCCATGGAGTGAAAGGCTTGAGACGCAACGGTGCAGCCGGATCAAGCGTGTGGCCGTACTGGTAAAGGCGGAACTGAATGTCGGACAATACCCCGACCGGGATGAGCCATATCGCAATGCGAGCAAGGCGCGCCGGCCACCCTGTGAATACCGTCGCCATCACGACTGCGACCGCCCCAAGGACAACCGTCGGCAACCACGCCGCGAGTTCCGGGAAGTCGTCCAAGTCGACGGGGCGCATCCCCACGTAGTGGTTCAGATCACTGATCTCTCCGACGTCTCCGCCGATGCGGTCCCCATACGCCGTGGTGCGCAGGCCGTTCGGGTATTGAGGCGCCGAGAGCGTCGCGTGCCAGATCGGAAGGAAGAACGAGAGAATCACCAACCCGAGTGCCACCGATCCCAACGCGAAGCGAACTACGCGATCCGGACCGGACACCGCGCCCTGCCGAAGGCGGCCGCCGTCTCCCGAGACTGCTTCTTCGTGGGCCATTACCACCTAC
>JBAZZY010000043.1 GCA_041658565.1 Actinomycetota bacterium
CGCAACCCCGAGGGCACGATCGTTCACAGCGACCGCGGCAGCCAGTTTCGATCGAAGAAATTCGTGCGCATCCTCCGCAACAACGGCCTCGCCGGCTCGATGGGTCGCGTCGGTGCGTGCGCCGACAACGCCGCGATGGAATCGTTCTTCGCGCTGCTGCAGAAGAACGTTCTCAACCGCCGGCAATGGAAGACCAGAGAGGAGCTGCGACTCGCGATCGTCATCTGGATCGAACGTACCTACCATCGCCGCCGCCGCCAACGCGGCCTCGGGCGGCTAACTCCCGTAGAGTTTGAGGCCGTGTACGAAGGAGCCTTTGCAGCGTGAAAGGCTCACAAGCTACGAGTCAACCAGATCGGGGGCAGTCCCGAATTCGCCCGGCGTTTACTGGATAGTTTTCGACCGGCGTTGACAAGGGGGGAGCGATCGGAACGCTTCAATCGGCCAGTTTCCCCTGGTGGAAGTCCTGCAACCCCTTCCGAAAGTCATGGTTCGAGAGTCGTCCACTCAGGACCACTGACGATTTTGAGCATTAGCGGTTTGCTGACCAGGTTCGATGCACGTCGTGAATCGCGAACCCTGATGAGACTCGAACCTTTGACGGCGCGCAGCCTATCGCTGACAGGCACCGCACATCGACGTCGGGCTGACTCGTTCAACGAGCTGGCCTCGCTTTCATGGCTCATCATCTGCTGAGTCCTGCATCTTCGCTATGGAGAGTGAGCCGGTCGATCCCCGGCTCTGAAATGGCGCCGAACCCGCTATGCAGTGTGAGAGATGTCGTGACGCGCCTCGGGTTCGAGTCCGCGCATCGGTGCGACCGGTCTCCGACCGCGCTCCTCGCGCCAGATGCTGAACGCGGCCGTCGATGCAACGAGCCACGCAAGTCCTAACACGAACCCTCCGACGACGTCGCTTATGTAGTGCACGCCGAGCGCTAGACGCGACAGGCCGATGGCAGATACGAGCACCAGCACGCCAAGAACACAGATCAGGCGTCGGCGTCTCGGGATCACAGGAAAGAAGATCAGCAACAGCGCGCCATACACGATCGTCGACGACATCGTGTGCCCCGAGGGGAAACTCTTCCCATGCAGCGGGACGATCGGGTTGGCGAGGTTCGGCCGGCTGCGATCCACGAGGATCTTGACGCTCGAATCGATGAGGCTGCCACCGATCGACGTCACGATGAGGAAAGATAGCAACCGATAACGGCGTCGCCATACGAGGAAGGCGCTGCAGAGCACGACGATGGCTGTGAGGAAGATCGGTCCGCCAACGAACGTCAACCACTTGAGCGCGCCGATCAACGCGGTATGTCCACGCACCGCGTCGTGCAGCGCAATCGCAGCCGACGTGTCGACCCGGACGAAGCCGCCCCTGCGGATCACTTGGTCGACGAGCCATCCGAACGGGATCCCGACCAGCGCGATCGCGATACCGAAGAGAGTCACACGAAGTCCGTAGCGTTGCGCGGGATCGAGCCGTCGGCGAACGAAGTCCGGCAGCGCGTTCTTCACGGAACGAAAACCTCGAGCGGCTTCGCGAACTTCTCGACGGTGAATCGCGCGGGGCCGTCGAACGTCTCCCCATCGCGCGCAAGGCGCAAGGGTCCGTCGAGCGAACGAACTTCGATGCGCGCGGCAGTCCTCGACTCGAAGGCGGAAAGCCGCGCGAGGCGATGAGGTCCGGCGAGGATGAGCGCGCGCAACCGCGGGTAACGTCGATCCGCGCGGAGGATCCGCACGTCGAGTCGTCCGTCATCGAGCGACAGACGCCGCATCGGTACGAAGCCGCGCGTGTAACATCCGTTGCCGATGAAGATCCCCCAGATGCGCATCGCGCGCCCATCGATCTCAACGCGGATCGGATCGTTCCCCATGGTGCGCCAAAGCGCGACGAACGCCGCGGGCCACTTGCCGATCTTCGACTCCAGAGATTCACGCTCGTCGACGAGTTCGGCGTAAGCACCGAAGCTCGCCGTGTTCAGGAACACGCTGTCGGCGATCGAGCCGATGTCGATCTGCACCAAGCGACCGCCGCGGATCGTCTCGATGCCGGATCCGATGTCTTCGATCCCGAGGTCGCGCGCGAGGTGATTCAACGTTCCGGCCGGGATGACACCGAGTGGAACACCGAGCTCTTGCGCGACGGCGGCGGCGGCATTGATCGAGCCGTCGCCCCCAGCTGCAACGATCGCTACCAGGTGTCGGTCGCACTTCGAGCGAACCGCTCCAGCGGGATCTTCGTCGGTCTCCACGATGCACGCGTCGGGGAACGCCTCGCGTATCGCTTCGGCGGGGTCGCGCGCGAGATGCGGTCCGGCCGAAGGATTCACCATGACGACGAGGCCGCTGCCTCGTCCGACATCGATCGTGCGGCGTGCAGGCAACGAAGCCGCGGCAGGGGCATGAGCACCACGCGATACCACGAAACGCCGGGTCAAGACCGCGGCGCCGGCTCCGATCGCGGCGCCGACCGCAACGTCGCTTGGGTAGTGAACGCCGGTGTACGCGCGCGAAACTCCGACACCCGCCGCGAGGATCCCAAGCGGCGCCGCCGTTCGAGGGAACTCCATCCCAACCGCGGTCGCGAATGCGACCGCCGACGCAGTGTGTCCGGACGGGAACGACGAACTGACCGGGACGCGCGCAAGACGGCGTGAAAGAGGGATCGCGTCGAACTTTGGCCGGTGACGGTTCGCGAAGATCTTCACAGGACCGTTGACGACGATCGAGCTGAGCGCGATCGCTGCAAGCCCGCGCGCGGCGGCGGTACGCCCCTTGCGTCCACCGAAGCTCGCGAACACGGCCGCGATCGCGATCCACAACAGCGAGTGGTTCGCCGCCTTCGAGAGCCGAGGAAGTGTCGCGTCCAACGCGGGGATGTCTTTCGCGGCGAGCCATGTGAACGCGCGTTCGTCTGCGCGCTGGATAACGGGCGGCATGTGCCTGCGTCTCGCTGAATCGAATCCACCTGCGAGTCTGATGCGGTCCGGCAGTCTCCACATGCGCTTCTCGAACCGCGCCCCGCGCGGCCCAGGCTCAACCCACCTCTCGATCGTCTTCTGCCGGCGCGGCATGGCGTTAGACCGTGCGATAGCGGGCTTCGACGCCACGGAATGCGGCATACGCCAGCAATCCGATGCCCACGATCCCGAGCAGGACGCGCCCGTAGGGCTGGCTCGCGAGTTTCTGCAACGCGCCGTCCAGTCCGATGGTTTTGTTCGCATCGTTGCCAATCGCGGTAGTGAGGAGGAACCATCCGATGATCGCGAAGAGCACCATCCGCGTGAGCAAACCGAACGCGGCGACTACCGTCACGATCCGCTCACGCGCCTTCGGGACCTCCCACATCTTGAGTTTCTCTTGATACTTCTTCGTGATCCCTCGGTAACCGTTGAACAGCCCCGCGGCGATGAAGGCAACTCCGATCGCGCCGACCAACCACGCGCCACCCGGCCATCTCAGTACGGTTGCCGCGTGCTTCTGTGACGCGTTGGCACCGCTCGCGCCGCCGCTGAAGAGCGAACGGACGGTCGCGATCGCGAGCGACGTGTAGAAGACACCGCGCGCTGCGTACCCAACTCGGTTGAGGACGTGTTTCTTCTCGCCGCTTTCGACTTCTCTCCCAGTGATGGCGAGGACGAAGCGCCAGATCGCGTATCCGGCGAAGCCGACAGCGACGACGAGGAGAACTGGCGCGCCCCAACCCGTGTGTGCCACGCGCGCTAGCGCCCCTTGCCGGTCCGTCTTCGCGCCGCCCTGATGGAATGCCGCCATCAGGGCGAGGAAACCCACGAGCGCGAACGAGACTCCCACCGAAGCGAGCCCCAAGCGCGCAAGGAGTTCCACGCCCTGGCGGCGATCCCGACTCCGAGGCAGAACGGATGCGACACCCATCGATCTCCTTCGCGCTCGGGATTTCCTTACCCTGGTACAGCGGATCGTTAACGCCGCGAGCGCCTGTAACCCCATCCGCCACCGGACACAAGCAGTACGAGCAATACGATCACCAATACTGTGCGCATAATTGCACCTCCATTCTGAGACAGTGTTGCCGCCGCGCGTTACGGGGCTGTCACGGTTACCCGGCAGCGACTCGATCAGAGATGCGATGCGATGACGAACTCGGCTCCGTAACTTCGTCGAGTTGGATCTGCCGTAACCGCGCGATCCAGCGTCGACTTCAGCCCAGACTCTTGTCGAATGCCGCCACTGCGAGGTTCGCGGCCATGGGAGCTCAGTGGGGCGGACCGAGGATGCCGAGCGAGACTTTTCACCGGATTACGAGTCGCTGCAGCATTTCCCGTCTGGCGACTCCTTGCGGTGCTCTGCTGCCGTGCGCTCTCCGTCGCAGCACATTTGCTCCGCGGCCTCACCGTCTTCGGGCGGTGATTCAGATCCAAGCGCCTCCGGCGGCGCTGCTGCCTGTTCCCTTGCTTCTTCGTCGGACATCACAGGCCCCTAACGTCGATCGGCCAACAGCAGAACGGAAGGGGGATCACAGAGACATACTGCTCTTGGTTCAACTCCGTATCCGGCATTTCAACCTGCCTCTCCCTCATTCGGTCAGCTAACTCGAAGGTTGTCCGCCCTCAAGCCCTGCTCCCGTAGTCTTCTCTAGCGGCCCCCGATATGGATGCGGCCTGCAAGCAGTAGGACGATCAGGATGATCAACAACACGCCACCGATCCCGAATCCGTGACGGCGATAGTTTCCGCTGCTGTAGGTGTGTCCGCCGCCGAACGCGAGAACGATCAGCACAATCAACAAGATGAGTAGGAGCATTGGCCTCCCTTCTGGTCGGGTGAGTTCACTCATCTTCTGCGCAGTTGGACGGACTTGCAAGGGTGCTCCCGGGATCCAAACTCATCGTTGCTCCCACCACTTGGACGGGCATCCGTGCGATGGCTCTTCGCCACGACGAAGTCATGGTCGCTTCGTGTTACCCAGCGGAGCCACGCGGTGACGCCGCGGTAACGCGCACCGCGCAGCCATACCAGCAACCGGAGGGTCTCATGAGCCCGTTGTTGGGCGCAGATAACACCTCCGAGGGAAGGAGTTCTGGATGGGTGGTAACACGGACAAGGTGAAAGGCCGCGTTAAAGAGACGGTCGGCGCACTCACCGGCAGCAAGCAGCTACAAAGGGACGGAAGAAGCGACGAGCGCGTCGGGCGTACCAAACAGAAGGTAGACAACGCGATCGATCTCGTTCGCGACAAGCTCGAAAACGTCACGAAGTCGCCCTCGCCGAGCAAGAAAGAGAAGTGAACCCATGGGCATCGGGATCAGCATCTTCATCGGAGCCGTCGGCGCGATCCTGCGCTACGCGGTCACGGTCACGCACAAGAACGGATTCAACATCCACACCGGCGGGGTCATCCTGATGATCGCCGGACTCATCGGACTGGTTGTCTCCGCGTTGTTCTGGAGCAGCTTCGCGCCGTTCGGTCGTCAGTCGACCAGCAGCAGCGAGGAATTGATCACCAAGGACGGCGTCGAACAAGGCCGCGTCGTCCGCCAGACCCGGGACCGCATGGCCGGTTGACCCTCATGCACGACGCACCTCCGCGAGCGATCCGCCGAGCCCGACTCTCTTCGGGCTCGGCGCCCCCGCTTCGCGCCCTGCCGACCGGCGTGCGCGACGGCTTCGCCGGCCTGCTCGATCCGGCGCGGACATGCGCCGAGCGCGGGGCCGGGTGCGACCGAGTGGCTCCGCGGTTGCACGCAGTGCGAGCTGGAACTCGGCGGCGAGTCCGGCCTTTGACAGGGGAAGGAGCGAAATGTTTCCCGGACTCGAAGCGATCGGTTTCTTCGTGACGATTGCGGGCTGTCTTGGGCTTCAGCACCTGGGCCGAGGCGCGGATCGACTCACGCGCCAGGCGCGTGAGAAACACGACTCCTCTCCCAGAGCTACTGCCTGTCCTTCCCCTTTGGTCCGAGACAATCGTGCCTCCAGCGCCGTCCCTTGATGCCGCCGCGGTTACGCTGCAGTGATGCATGCCCATCCACAATCCCTAGTTCGCATCAGATCTGGGCGAGCCTCACCAGGAGAATGAGCGTGCAATCATCGACTCTGTTGAGAAGCGCAGCACCAACCCTCGGCGATGACCTCGTGATTGCGCCCTGTCTCCATTCTCGCTCAAGGGGCTGCGGTAGTGCAGGTGGTTCGAGCTTGTCCACTCTCCTTCGGGACGGCTGATCCCTGCACATTTGTGCGAGCGAGCGGATGTCTCATCGACCCTGTTTTCCCTGGCAAACCGCATGGATGCCCTCTCGAAAGTCCTGGTTCGAGAGTCGTCCACTAAGGACCACTTGAGGGTGTCGTACTTCGGTGTGAAAGTCCGGTACCTGTGTCTCACTTTGGCTTCGGTACCTGTGTCTCATTCTGCGACCCGGCTTCGGCTCCTTGGCGACACTAGCTCCGGTACCTGTGTCCCACTGCCTCCACCCTGTTGACTTCGGCTCAGCCGACTTCCTTCACGTGTCGAGCGAGCAGGTCCAGGTAGTCCTGGACCGAGAGCGTCGTGGGGTCGTATCCCTTGCCTTGCAGGAGGGCTTTCGCCAAGGCGTCCTGGCGCGCCAGCTCCGAGAAGTGCAAGTAGTCGGAGTGGGAGATGAGTGCCGCGACCGGCTTGTCGAAGCGAAGCAAGAGGTAGTGGACTCCCGCCTCGACGTGGGGGAGCAGCTCGTGGAATTCCTTCCGGAGCCGTCCCACTCCGATCGACTCGATCCGGCGAAGATCCATCTCATACGGTCCCCCGGGGGCGCGTGCGCGTCCCCATCTGGGGACAGAACTACACCCCGGCGAACCGAGGTTGGCTTTCCGGAACC
Source organism: Actinomycetota bacterium (assembly GCA_041658565.1). NCBI lineage: Bacteria > Bacillati > Actinomycetota > Actinomycetota bacterium. Next base: position 6,838 of record JBAZZY010000043.1, read on the forward strand.
TTTCCGGACGCCTACAAGTTCCCTTTCCGCGCGCCATCAGGGGGTTGATGGTGCCGGAGGGACCTGACGTTTCTCGGACGTTTCTAGGACGTTTCTCGGACGCGGCGCTTGATCGGCGCGCTGTGTAGCCGCGCGACCTGCATCGACGCGCTTCCCCGGGAAACTTTCACGAACCCCTCGAGTTCCGCAGGGATTTGGCGAAGGGACGTTCTCCGTTCCTTCGCCGACCGGCTGACACAGCCCTATCTCAGGGGTCGCAGGCGCGTCTCGGAGCGCGCGCCGCGGGCATTTCGCTACTGTCGGGGCCGTAACCCTGGATTCGCCGCCCATCTGCTGTGCGTTGAGCCGGATGTATTCGATGCGATGCGGGCCCGCGCCAGCGAGCTGGGGGCGGAGGGCGGAAGCGCAGTTGTGGCCGGAATGCTTGATGCGATCCATGCACTCGATGAGGACGTTGTCCGGCAAGCCGTCAATCTCGGGCTTGGCTGGCCACGCGGTTCGGTAAGGATTCTCGCCCTGGATCTCCTCGCCGTAAGGGATCCCGAAGCCGCCAGGAACCACGCTGCAACCGATCCCGACCAGAAAGTTCGCCGCTGGATCTGTCGCCTCCCAAGCAGAACTTCCGTGTCCGTTCCAGAAGAGGATCCACCGCGCCTGGAGAACCAGAGGCAAGATCGGCGGGAGGCAGACAACGCGCAGGCGACACTCTTCCAAGAGCAGTGATCGTCCAATCATGGAGTGGCTCGAGCCGAACGTTGGCGAGGAGAGACTTCCCTGCAGTTGAAGCGCCCGTATGTAGCCTCGCTGGACCAAGTCCGGATCATGGTTCGAGAGTCGTCCACTAAGGGCTCTGGATCATAAGTTCGGTGACGTATTTTCCGGAGGTCATGCGGCGGCCTGCAGTTCAAGTTTGCGCATGAGTCGCGCGAGGTCGCGTCGTGTGAACTTCCACTCGAAGGGCTCAGCGATCTTCTCGTAGGTTTTCTGAAACGAGATGAGCCGCTGAGCGACTTCGGGCAAACCGCCGGGGAAGTCGCACGGTGTGAGCGCCCTGCGCTGCACGATCGAGAAGTAGATCTCGATCTGGTTCAGCCACGATGCATGGATTGGCAAGTGGATGAGCCGAAGGTTCGGGTAGCGACCTTCCACGCGTTCGATCGAGGCGCGCCCGCAGGAAGAGGAGCAGGATGTTCTTCACAGCATGGCCCCGCTGTCAGCGTCACGCGCGCGCCACGGTCAGTTCGTTCGTTCGGCGTAGACCACCAAGCGGTGGTCGTACGAGGACCCGTCGTACCGCCCGGCACAAGTGATGAGTGTCAAGTGGGAAACGCCGTCGGGCGCCGCCTGCGGTCCTCGACCGGCAACGGGGCCGGCACCGTAGATGCGCGCGAGGACCGAGGTTTCGGCGAGCTGCTCGAGGGGGTAGGTCTTTGTCGCGGCGACCGTGAAGCGAACGTCGAGGCCGTTCCGCGTGTCATGGATAACGATCACGTCGCCTCGCCGGAGATCGTGTAGGTGGGCAAACAGCGAAGGTCCGCGCCCACCGCTGACGTGCCCTGCGATCGTCGCAGTGCCCACATCTCCGGGGATCCCGCTGCCTCGATACCAGAACGCTTCTTGCCAAACGGGATCATCGATCGAACCCATCGGTGCGTCCATCACGGCGCTCCGCGTGATCCCGACTCCCAGCATCTGGGCGTCGACCTTCAGCGACGGGATGCGGAGATCGATCGGCAGGTTCACGGGCGGTGCGCGCAGATCGAGGCCCGGACGGAAAAGCGGTCCGAATGTGTCTGGGGAACTGAAGGCGACTCCGAAGTGCGCGCCGCGGGTCACTGCCATCTCTGTCGAACGAGACAGGCGAGCGACTGCGATGTCTGGGACGGTCGAGGTGTGTGTGTATGCGGGATTCATGGCCAGTATCAGGATGGTGGCGAGGAGGCTCAAGGAGCGAACGCCGGCAAGAGCCCCCGTCCTCCAGCGCCGACGCAACGCTCGATCACCCAGGCGCGCGGCCACCGAAGCGAAGCTTCCAACCAGCGAGGCGACCAACACCAGTAACCACGGGAAGCCTTCCCGTCTTGGAGCGCCGCCGGTTTGCGGCGCGCCCACGACTCGCGCGAATGCAGCGCCCTCCACCGCGGTCGATCCGTCGGAACCGGACGTAGTCCCACCCCCTGAAGTCCCGCCCGAGGTCGTTGCGGTCGGCGTAACAGACGGCGTCGCGCTCGCTACCGGAGTCGAGGTAGAAGTTGCGCTCGGCGTTGCGCTCGGCGTTGGAGTCGGCGTCGGAGTCGGCGTTGGAGTCGGCGTCGGAGTCGGCGTTGGAGTCGGAGTCGGCGTCGGAGTCGGAGTCGGAGTCGGAGTCGGAGTCGGAGTCGGAGGAGCTGAGCATGTGCTTCGAGTGATGGTATTGGTGTCCAACGTGACCGCGCCGTTCCGTGCCAACGTTCGGCCGTCCACCGTTGCGCCGGTATCAAGCGTGATGGACGTCAAGGCAAGGATGTTTCCCTTGAAGGAAGTGCCCGTTCCGAGAGTCGCTGAACTACCGACTCGCCAGAAGACGTTGCAGGCATTCGCGCCGTTGATGAGGTTCACGCGGCTCGCGGTGGCTGTGACGATTGTGCTCGACATCTGGAAGATGAAGACGGCACTGGGGTCGCCTGCGGCATCGAGCGTGAGCGTGCCCGTCATCCCAAACGTGCCCGAGGCTGAGTCGTAGACGCCGGCCATCAGAGTTTGACCGCCCAACTCCGTGGCTACGGAGGTGGGCGGTCCGCGTCCGGCGGCGTTGTCATAGGCGATCACCAAGTCGCTCTTCGCCTGTTGGGCGACGGCGTCGGCGACATGGAGGCTTCCGTTCAATGTTACGGTGTTAAAACCAGTTACCGAACTACCTGGGTGCAGGCCAACGTCTCCCGTGATCGTCGTGGGCCCGGTGTTGGTGATCGTGGAGCCGCCTAGAACGGCGAAATCGCCGGCCGTTCCGAGGTCGACGGGCGCTTGAGCTGCGCGCGCCAGCGAAACCGTCATCAATAGGAGCGATAGAACGATCAGCGTGAAGGCCGTGATGATGGCGGCGGCTCGGCCACGGCGAGCCGGTGCATCGTTCCTCGAGTGACTGTTCATCTCCTTGAGTAGTCTAGCTGCTCATCTCCTTGAGTAGTCTCGGTGCTGCGGCGTCACCGACCCGTCACCACCAAGCAGATCCAAATAAGTGAGGTATCCATCTGAGTGCGGTACCCGCCACAGGTTGCGATGGTGTCGCCAGGGCTGGGCTGGGACGGCGATGTCCAGGGTCGGCGGGGCGACCCGGCGGGCGGGTGGTGGTGATGGACGGGTGTTCTTGGGCGTGGGGTTCACGACGAGCGAGCGGTAGGTGACCGGTCCAGCATCGACGGCCTGTTCGATGAGGCGGCGGAACAGCAGCCCGTGGTGGCGCGAACCGCGGTGGTTAAACCGGAACGTGAACTGAACTCGTCGAGGTAGGCCTGCAGATGGTCGGCCTCGACCGAGCCCTGGTGAGTGCCGATCAACCGTGAGGCCGTCGACCTCCTCGGGCCTGCTTTCATTCAGTTCGGTAAGAATCGGACCGGCAGCTTGCGTTTCATCGCCGTCGAGGGCTGGATGGATTGGCGGGAAGGACATCGCGATGAGCGCTCCAGTCTGGAGTTCACCTGGGACGGCAACGACGAAGGCGATCACGCCTCTGGGCGTGGCTGGGCGGCGTTGGAGGAGGATGGCTCCCTGCGCGGCCACATCTACTTCCATCTGGGCGATGATTCAGGCTTCCGGGCCTTGCGTTCCGAGGGCTTGCAGTAGCGCGACGGAACTCAGCCTTGCAAGGTTCGCCGGATATCCTTCATGAGCAGCACGAGGTGCAGGTCATCAGTGGGGCTGGATTCAAACTCGGGGATGAGGTGTAGGTAGAGCTCCCGGGCCTCGATCGATTCGGCGTGGACAAGAAGTCCTCGGCAGTCGATCCTCATCGACAACTCGGCGACGCGCGCGAACACGTCTTGCAAGAGCGCTGCACCAAGTCCTCTTCGCTCGTGGTGGATATCTACACCCAGCCGAGCGAGCAGCGCGACCGGCTGAGGGTAGCGCCCCGCCCCCTTCTGGAGTCGTTTGGGTGCGGCCCCGATACCGACTTGTGCCATACACCAGGCGTAGTAGGCAACGACCACATGCGAAGCAACTTCCGTCACGACGAACACGCGGGTCGTTCCGGTGCTTGTCGATTGACGAGCGTGGCGACACAGCCAATCGGTTTGCTCTGCCGATCGGCATTCGAAGCCGGACAGATCGTGGTCCGCGGTGAGCGGCTCCGGTGGTCGATACGCTCCCTTCACTCGCCGAAGGGCGAAGGGCGCCGCATGAGCCGGCGCAGACCAGGTAGGTCTCTGGCGGGACGCGCATTGATCGCCGCCCAGTTCGCGAGAGAATCGGCGTCTAGCTCGAACCGGTCCCTGTCGGCGAGGACCCTTTGGGCGGCAATAACGGTATGAGACACAACGAAATCGGTGAGGTCGCCACCGGTGGCGTCCACGGCCCGGTCGATCAGATCGCGCTCCTCAGGAGTGGTGCGCAGATCCATTCGCCTGCTCCGGCGCCTTGTCGTGGTCCCGCTCACGGTCCCTCCTGTTCGTGGAATGTACGGCCAGTGTACGTCCATCACCAGGCTCATACAAGAGCCGGGAACACATTCACGGACAAATTGGACACGCAACATCGGTGTAATGAGATATCGTCAAATGTTGTGGAACGCGTGGCGTGAATCACGCGGCGTCCTTCCCCGTGTTGCGTTCGATCAGTTTTCCATTCACGAACTTCGCACCGGCGCGCACGAGCGCAA
>JBAZZY010000044.1 GCA_041658565.1 Actinomycetota bacterium
AGACGCCCGGCGACCCCGACGCCTCGGGTGTCGGCGTCGGGGATGCCGACGGGGATGCCGACGGGGTGGGCGAAAGTTCTGGCGCAGGTGAGGCCTGCGCGCCAACAAACGATGGTCGGTTCCCCGATCGGGCGAAGGCCACTGCGACCACGAAAGCCGTGGCCCCAACGGCCAACATCAGCACAAGACCGACGGCGGTCCACCTGCTTCGCGACCTGTTCGCCCAACCAATCCATCGGCGCATGTCGGTCTCCTTTCGCAGACCGCAAACCAGGGTTGCCGGCACGGAAGCTGCGTGTTGTTGGCCGCCCGACGCGGAATTCTCCCCCCACAATTCAGCAAACCCTCACAAAGCTACTGATTCGTTCTTGGGGACGTCAAGGGTCCGAGGGAGGAATGGAGGGAGGAAGAAAGGAAGCGCTACGTCGCGGGTTCGATCCGGCGACTCCCTCGCAGCGCGCGCCACATCGCGTATGCAGCCCCTGCCGCCACCAGCGCCGTTCCGGCCGCGGAGACGACCGCGTCACGGTTATCCAGCACCGTCCGCGCCAGGTCGGCAAGGGCCGGGATTGGGGGAAGGAAGAACTTCCTCGCACCACTTTCGTGAACAGCCTCGAGGATCGAATCCAGCAGATGAGCCGGCGGCTCGGCATTGCGGCCGACCAGGGACGTGAGCCCCACGTGCACTCGCTCGAAGCGGGCCGCCGCCGCCGTGCAGTCCTCGCAATCGGCTAGGTGATCCTCCACGACTCGCGCGGTGGCCTCGTGCAGGTCGCGACCTCGGTAGCCGGGCAGGTACAGAGCGATCTCTTCGCACCTCATGACGTCTTCTTCCTTCTTCGATTGATCGGGACGACGACTCCCGACGCCGCCAACTCGTCGGCGAGCCGTTGGCGCGCGCGGAACAACCGCACCTTCACCGCTCCTTCGGTCGCACCCATCACACGTCCGATCTCTTCACAACTCCAGCCGTAGACATCGCGCAGAACGACGGCAGCACGGTGCTGGGCGGGCAGCCGGGCCAGCGCGCGGTCCATGAGGTCGGCGTCGGCCTGATGCTCGGTCTCGTCCGCTGCGGGGACGTCCGGCATGTTCTCCGGGTCGGTGGGCACTCCGGCGCGCGCGCGCCTGCGGACGTGGCTGAACGCCGTGTTCGCGGCGATCCGGTAGAGCCACGTTGACAACTCGGAATCCCCGCGAAAGTTGCGGAGCCCACGCCATGCCCTGAGATAGACGTCCTGCGTGACCTCCGAAGCGTCGTCGGGATTGCCGACGATTCGCAGGACCAGTCCATAGACCGATCGATGTGTCGCCCGCACCATGTCGTCGAACGCACCCGGCTCACCTCGCCGGCAGGAATCAACAAGTTCCCGCGGTAGTTGCACGCATAACCTCCGGTGGGTTGGACACGCTTACGGGACTGCGGGTTACGCGACTTCCGTACACATCACCCGTCCTGCTTCTAACCTCCTCCCCCGCGCGCGAGCAGCAGGTGCTCATGATGCTTCCAGCGATCGAAGAACACGTAGTGGTTGCGCTTCGAACGCCGCGCGCGCTCCTCGTCGGACAGGGAACTCCACCCCCGGTGTTCATGACGGCGGACGTCCAGTGGGACCACAACCGCGCGCAAACCCTCGCTGCGAACCTGGAATGAGAAGTCGATGTCGGCGTTGCGATACCAGGTGAACTTGTCGCGAATCAGACCTTTCGCGGCTATTTCTCGACGGAACGCCATCACGTAGCCCTCGACGGCGTCAACCTCGGGCCCGTCCGACGAGTGCCAGGACCGGAGATCATCGCTCACGAGCCCAAAGGGGCCGGCGACGGCGACGGTCTGTTCGGCGACGGCCCGCCGCAAGGGCTCCAAGATCTCCCCGGTGGGCTCCACGGAGAGGTCGGCCATCACCAAGGTTCCCCCGAGGCTCGTGCGCAGGCCCGCGTTGCGCGCGACCGCCCAGCCGGGATCACGGTCCAGATGGCAGACCCGCGCCACCGGGTGGGCGCGCGCAAGGTCCTCGATCCGGTCGCCGTCCCCGGACGCCGCGTCAACTATCACGATCTCGGCCGACGACAGGTCCGAGCGCGCGATGCCGTCAAGAAACCGCTCGAGGTCGCCGGGAAACCCCTCGTAGAGCAGGTGAACGGAAACGTCAAGCGTGGGAGGCTCGACAAGGACCGACGCGATCGACTCCGGCGAGCACGCCTCGAATCGCGCGCGGCGCTCGACCACTGCGCCCGCAGCCGTATCCCGGACCGCGTATCCGGACGCAGCGATCTCATCGCGCAAAGCATCGGCGAGCGCGAAGTCGTGCGCGTTCCGAGCAACCTGCCTGCGTCGGGCAAGCTCCCTTACGTGTTCGGGCGCGCTCTCCACCCCTTCATCGTACGGCGAAGGGGGCGCACCGGCGCCCCCTTCCGCAGCTTCGTTCTCGTAACTAGGCCAGACGGACGACCGCTTCGGCCGCAGCCACGTTGAGTTCGCCGATGGCTGCACTGAGTTCGACCCGCACCGCGTTGCCGTCTAGCTTCTCGACGATCTTCCCGGTTACGGAGACCTCGGTCGGAGCCTCGTTCGCAACGACGACCGGCGAGGTGAACCGAGTCTTGAACTTCAAGACCGCTCCCGGGTCACCGCACCACGCGGTGACGTACTCCCCCACGCGCGCCATAGTCTGCATCCCGTGCGCAATGACGTTGGGAAGCCCGACCATCTTCGCGAACTGCTCGTTCCAGTGGATGAAGTTGAAGTCGCCACTGGCGCCTGCGTACATCACCAGGTTGATGCGCTCGACCTTGTACGTCCAGGGCTTGACCTCGTCGCCGACGGCGACGTCGGAGTAGCCGATGCTTGCCGTCATATCTCAGCCCTCCTGCGGCGCCGTGCCGCGCGAGACGATCGTCGCACTCGCGACGGCCACCTTCTCGCCTTCCACCGTTTCGATCGCCGCCTCCACGTACAGGTACTCGTTGCGGCCACGCGCCGCGATGTTGGCGATGCGAGGCTTACCGACAAGTACGTCGCCGGCACGCACCGGCCGCAAGAGTTCGAACTCCTGCTCCCCATGGACGACCATGGCGTAGTTCACGCCGAGTTCGGGGTCACCGATGACTTGAGGCGAGTACTTGAAGCTGAGCACGGTCAGAAACGTCGGCGGAGCGATGATGTCGGGATACCCGGCGGCCTTGGCGGCCTCCTCGTCCATGTAGACCGGGTTCTGGTCGCCGATGGCGATCGCGAATTCGCGGATCTTCTCGCGACTCACCTCATAGGGCGAAGAGGCCGGGTACTCCTTGCCGATTAGGGCAGTGTTCATTGGCATTCTCTAGCCTCCGATCTGTGCGCCCGTGACGGGCAGGCAGACGCCCGAGACGAAGTCGGCTTCGTTCGACGCCAGGTACAGGTGAGCGTTGGCGATGTCCTCGGGCTGGCCGTAGCGGCCGAGCGCGATCATCATCAACGCCATCATGCGGGTCTGCTCGGGGATTCCGAGATCGTTGCCCTCGCCCTTGGCCGCCGTTAACCGCGTCTCCACGAACCCGGGAGCCACGCAGTTCACGTTGATGCCGAACGGTCCAAGTTCGCGCGCGAGCGTCTTGGTGAGCGCGATCAGGCCACCCTTTGCAGCGGTGTAGTTAGCCTGGCCGGCATTGCCGCTCAAGGCCGCAACCGAAGATGTGAAGTTGATCTTGCGGTTGTAGGCAACGGCGCCGTTGGCTTCTTTCTCCTTCTTGGCGACCTCGCGCATGTACGGCATCGCCGCGTACGCGGTGTTGTAAGCGGTGTAGAGGTTGACCTTGATCCCGAGATCCCAGATGTCGGGTGTCATGTTGTGGAACGTCTTGTCCCGCGTGATGCCGGCGTTGTTGATCAGAATGTCGAGTTTGCCGAACTCGTCGATACAGGCCTTCACGAGCGCCTGCGCGTTCTCCGGCTGGACGGTGTCCACGGCCACGGCAATGGCCCGACCGCCGTTCTTCTTGATCTCCTCAACCACCTCGCCGGCCGGAACCGGATCGATGTCGTTCACGACGACCGCTGCACCCTCCTGGGCGAAGCGAAGCGCCGTGGCACGTCCGATCCCGCGTCCCGAACCCGTGACGATGGCAACCTTGCCGTCCAAACGACCCACGGTGTCCTCCTTAGTTTCGCCTATGGGGAAGGAGGCGTTTCCGCCGTGCGCAAACTACGACGGGGCCGGGAGGCCGTCAAAACGCGGAGTGAGCCCCGGCTAGCGGGTCTCGCGGTGGGAGGTGTGCTTGCCACACCAACGGCAGTACTTCCGCAAGCCGATTCGCTCGCGGTCGTTCACCTTGTTCTTCGTTGTCTGATAGTTACGGCGCTTGCACTCCTCGCATGCGAGGGTGATCCCGGGCCGCTTCTCGCTCTTCGGCACTTGTTCCTCTCAGGTCCAAAAGGCCCGCGCAGTATACCCCTTCGTAGCGGGGGGCGGATTCGAACCGCCGACACAGCGATTATGAGCCGCTTGCTCTGCCCCTGAGCTACCCCGCCTCGGGCGCAACTTTACCGCACCCCGGAAGGGCACGTTTCCGAGCTGGCGATGGGACTTGAACCCATGACCTCGGCTTTACCAAAGCCGTGCTCTGCCGCCTGAGCTACGCCAGCGAAGGGAAGGGATTGTAGCATCGGGACGTCAGTCCTCTCTCCGAGCGAACGGAGCCCTCGTGGCCGAACCTGTGTATCGAAGCGTCATCGGCGGTGTCCTCGCCATGATCAAGACCATGCGCTGGAAGGTCATCATCTCCGGCGAGGAGCACATCCCGACCGAAGGCCCTGCGATTCTGGCGACAAACCACATCGGCCACCTGGACTTCATCTTCTCCGGGTTCGCGGCGCGAGGGCGAGGAAGACTGGTTCGTTTTCTCGCAAAACAAGAGATTTTCGACAAGGCCTTCGTCGGTTGGCTCATGCGCAAGATGCGCCACGTTCCGGTGGACCGCTTCGGTGCCGCCAAAGACAGTCTGGACACAGCGATCGACGCGCTTAGGCGCGGAGAAATCATCGGGATGTTCCCGGAGGCGACCATCAGCCCGTCGTTCGTTCCGCGCGCCGGCAAAACCGGAACCGTTCGCATGGCGCAGATTACGGGCGCGCCGCTCATCCCTGCCGCGGTATGGGGAACCCATCGGATCATCACGAAATGGCGCCCGAGAAACATGCAGCGCGGTGTCGCAATCATGGTCAACATCGGAGCGCCGATAGACCTATCCCCCGACGAGAATCCCGAGGCCGCAACCGCGCGCCTGATGGATCGCATCCGCGAGTTGCTCCAGGAGGCGCAGTCGTCCTATCCGCAGACGCCGGCAGGGCCCGAGGATCGCTGGTGGCTCCCGGCCCACCTTGGAGGAACCGCCCCGACGCCCGAAGAGGCCGAGGTGCGCCTGGAGGAAGAGCAGCGAGCTAAGGCCGCCAGGCGCGCGCGCGCCAAAGACGCCTGAGACTCAGCCCGCGGCGCTCGGGACGGGCAGGCCGGGAGTTGCAAGGACGGCGAGTTTCAACGCCCCGAGCCCATCAGGTGCGACGAGCATCGACGCCTGTCCGCGCGCCGAGTACATTGCGATCCCCTCGCGCCAGCGGCCGGTATCCTCCAACGACTTCTGCTCGGCCCGCATGTCATCGAGGAGGCGCCGGTAGCCAAGTGCCATCAATGCTTCTCGCTGGGTCACGAGCCCGTGGACTTCAAGGCCGAATCCCTGCGCGGTGCGGCACAAAGCGGCGAAATCCACGGGGCCGGTGATGTCGGTCGCGCCGGGATCGGCCAAGAGATCCGTCACGAGTCGGTGCTCCCGATACCCCCGAACGGGTTCCGGAACTTCGCCGAACGCGAATCCGTAGTCGAACACGAACACATATCCACGCCCGAGCGCCCCGGCCACGTCTTCGACGAAGGCGGCTGCCGTCGTCGACACGGGACGCTCCTCTCCCGGGCGAAGCGGCGGGTCAAGCGCGCGCGCCAGGTCGTCGGGTGCCGCAACCTCCACTTCCATCAAGTCGTTTCCGGCCAGCCCGACGCGGACCTCGACGGTTCGCCCATCGCGGGCGCGCGCCAGACGAAACGGCAGGTTGTCCAAAAGCTCGTTTGCGATCAAGCATCCGGTGAATGGCTCTTGCGGCAGCGCCTCGAGAGCCGGGAGCCCGGCACGCTCAAGCCCGGCGCGTGCCGCGGCGTCCTGTTCGACGGTTAGGTAGCGAACGGCGGCGGCGAAGGGCGCGTCGGTGGCCGCAACCTCCAGAATGCGCCGTGCGAGCGTCCCGTCGCCGGCCCCTACCTCCGCGACGATGAAGGGCTCCGGACGCCCGAGCGCGTTCCAGGCCTCGCGCAGTGCGCGCGTCAGGAGCGCGCCGAATACAGGGGAGACGTGCGCGCTGGTTACGAAGTGGCGACCAACCGGCGCGCGCGAGAAGAACCCGTCCTCGGGGTCGTACAGGGCCGCGCGCATGTACTCGTCAAAACCGATCGGGCCTTGCTCGCGAATTCGGTCGGCAATTATCTCTTGCAGGCGCGCGCTCATCACCACAACGTTACCCGGATGATGCCGACTGAATCGAAGCCGCGCGCCCGGTTCCGGCCCGAGAACCAAGAACGGGACCCGCCGATATCGCTTCGACGGATCCCGTTCCTGTTGGTGGGAGGAAGAGGGTTCGAACCTCTGAAGGCTGTGCCACCTGATTTACAGTCAGGCCCGTTTGGCCGCTTCGGTATCCTCCCAAGCCCCCCAGTTGCCCGAGGCGCGGATCGATAGTGTACCCTCCCAACGCCATGGCGAAAGATTCCTCGTTCGACGTCGTTTCCGAGATCGACCGCCAAGAGGTCGACAACGCGCTGAACCAGGCGCGCAAGGAGCTACAGCAGCGGTTCGACTTCAAAGGAACCGGCGCCGATGTCGCCTGGTCCGGCGAACTCGAAGTCACGATTTCCGCCAACGCCGAGCAGCGCGTTCAGGCCGCCCTTGAGGTGTTCAAAGAGAAATGTGTGCGCCGCGAGGTCTCGCTGAAGGCACTGCAGTGCGGCGAGATCAAGCCCACCGGCGGCGGAGCGTTCAAGTTGCTGATCGCCATCAACAAGGGTATCGCCGACGAGAAGGCCCGCGAGATCGTCAAGACCGTCAAGGCGGCAAACCTCAAGGGTGTCCAGGTCGCGATCCAGGGTGATCAGTTGCGCGTGAGCGGCAAGACCCGCGACGCGCTCCAGAGCGTGATCGCACTTCTCAAAGAGAAGGACTTCGGCATCCCGCTTCAATTTACGAACTATCGCTGATTCCTCCCCTCCCGGAACCGCCCGCTTGGGCTATGGAATCGCGGGCGCGCGGCGCGCGGCATCTGACTCGTCGGACCGTCGACGGGGAAGGGAGGATGCGTTGGAGACACGCGACCTGATCCCACGCTTCTACAAGGAAGTGATGGAGAACGGGAACTTGGACGTGATCGACGAGTTGCTCGCGCCGGACTTCGTGGAGCACACGCTCCCACCGGGAAGCAGCTACGAACCCACAAGGGAAGGCGTGAAGAACCTCATTCGCGATCTGACCACCGGGTTCAGTTCATTGTCGATCGAGGTGCACGACGTGATCGCGCAGGGCGACGTCGCCGCATGCAGGGTCACCATGAACGGAACGCACAGCGGCGAGTTCATGGGTCTTCCGGCCACCGGCAAACGGATTTCGTGGGACTCGTGCGACTGGATACGAGTCCACAACGGCAAAGCCGTCGAGCACTGGGCCGTCGACGACAACCTGACCATGCTGCAGCAACTGGGCGTAATCCCCCAGGTGTAGGCAACGAAGAACCAGACGCCCCGACCCGCCACGATGACGGGTCGGGGCGTCGCATGTTCGCGATCGGCAGGAGATCCCCGCCACGGCGCCAATACTCCTTGGGAAGGCATAAGGTCGAACTCGGGGAGACATGGCATGAACTGGACGCGGCGGCAGTTCCTGGGAGCGATCGCAGGCGCGGGCGCGGTAGCGGCGCTGGAGGGAACGCGCGCCGGACGGCTGTTCGGAACTCCAGCGTTCGCCGACGGTCCGTGGGACGAAACAACGGTGGTTAAGACGATTCGCGCCCTCGGGGCGACCGGATACGTCCGGCTCGGAGACGGCGGCGCCGGCGAGCCGCACTTGGTTCGCGACGAAATGGCGCCGGCGCGCGCCGGCCGTGAAACCACGCGAGTTTCGCTGCTGTACTTCGCGCACCTCACCGACATCCACATCATCGACACACAGTCCCCACTGCGGCCGGAGTTCCTGGACCCAACGAGCTTCTCGCCGTCGCCGGCCCCGTTCAACTCCGCATGGCGTCCGCACGAGCCCCTGACGACGCACGTCCTCGAAGCGATGGTGCGACGCGTCAACCGAATCCCTTTGAGCCCCCTGAGCGGGGCGGCAATGAACTTCGTGCTCGCCGGCGGAGACGCGGCCGACAACGCCCAGCTCAACGAAGCTCGGTGGTTCGTCGACATCCTCGACGGCGGGCGGATCACCCCGGACTCGGGAACGAAGGGGGTCTACGAAGGCGTACAACGAGCCTCGTATCCCAACCCGGCTTACTGGCATCCCGACGACCCATCCCGAGACCAGTACGGAATCCAGTTCGGATTCCCGCTCATTCCCGGCTTGCTCGAAGCGTCGATTGCGCCGTTCATGGCCGAAGGCCTGCGAGTTCCGTGGCTGTCGATGACGGGAAACCACGACACGCTGTGGCAAGGGAACTGCCCGACTGAAGGGGCGGCCGGTGTCCCCTTCGCTGCCATAGCAACCAGCGGAGCAAAGCCGGAGGGAGGAGCGACGCCCGACCGCGAACGCGAAATCCTCAAGACGCGCGACTGGATCGCACAGCACTTCGCGACGCCAAGTCGGCCCGGCCCGGTCGGACACGGGTTCACGCAGGAGAACCTGCGAAGCGGCACCGGCTACTACGCCCGCAATGAGGGAAACAACGTGCGGCTGATCGTCCTGGATTCAGTCAACCCGAACGGCTACGCGAACGGCAGCCTGGACGCCGCACAGATGCAATGGCTGGAGAGCGAATTGATCTCGTGCCACTCCCGGTACCTCACACCTGCGGGCGACTGGGCGACCACGGGCAACACCAACCGTCTTGTGATCCTGACAGGGCACCACAGCTTGTACTCGATGGACAACCCCCTGATCGGCCCGGTCACGACCGAGCCACGCGTGCTCGGCGATCAAGTTACGGCGCTGCTCGCGCGATTCCCAAACATCGTGCTGTACGTGGGTGGACACGTCCACGAGAACAGAATCGTGGCGCACCCGGGCCCCGACGGTTCGTACGGGTTCTGGGAGATCGCGACGGCGTCACACATCGACTGGCCGCAACAGTCGCGCATCCTTGAGCTGCTCGACAACAAAGACAGCACGCTGTCTGTTTGGGTAACCGTCTTCGACCACGTCGCGCCGGCGAGTCCGGGCACGGGATTCGACGTCATCGACCTCGCGAGCATCTCGCGCGAACTGTCGTACAACGACCCTCAGTCGGGCGCCAACGGAGGGAAGAACTTCTCGGCTTTGGAGAAGAGCAAGGCGACGGGGCAGCCGATCGACCGCAACGTCGAACTGATCCTGCGCGCGCCATTCTGATCCGCAGTCCAGCCCCGGAAGTGCAGAGGGCGCCACAGTTGTGGCGCCCTTCGGAGAAGTCGGCGGCTACTTCTTCCCGCCCTTCTTCGGCTGCTTGGGCTTCTTGACTTCTTTCTTAGGCTTGTCGCGGCCCTTGGCCATGGCGATCCCTCCTGTCGTACGGCACCGCGAGCCTACCAAAGGATTGGCGTGGCTCCGCCTCTTCCCGAAGAGGAATCAGTCGCCGGTGCGAACCGGGTCGAGCGCCGCCAGCAGCAAGCCGAGCGGCTGATACGCGGGAACTGCGGGGTCGAGCGTTCCCGCTGGGCCGTCCCCAACGACCGGCGGGTCCATCGACGTCCAATCGTGTTCGGACAGCGGACCGGCGAGCGCCAGATCAGCTAGGGCAATCGTCGCTCCCGACATGCCGAACCCTGCCGTCCACAGCGCGGGCGGCGGCGAGTTCGGGTCGGCAAACAAATCGAAGAGAGTCCCCCAATTGGCAGCCCCGAGCGTCGGGATATCGGCGCCCGTCGCCCCCAACGCGTCTGCGAGGCGATTCTCGGCCGCGACCAACCATGCGTCGAGGATCCTCTTCGGATTCACCGAGTCTGTGGTCCCGGTCGGATGCACCTCGAAGTGCACGTGCGGGTAGGTTCCCTTCGCGACTCCGGTGTCCCCGACGAACCCGATGATGTCACCCGAGGAAACCTGCTTGCCGGGCGCGATGCCTCGAGCGATTCGGGAGAGATGCCCGTAGAAGTAGTACCGCCCGCTGGGGGTCATCAACCAAATCGCGTTACCGCTGGTTCCCCCCTGGGCGACCTTCCAAATGTACCCGTCTCCCGAGGCGGTGACCGGCGTGCCTGAAACCGCAAACAGATCCGTCCCCTCGTGCGGATGAAACGACGGCAGGTAGCGCGGCGCGCCGTAGTCGTCCTGGTACCACACATACCCGAGGACGGGGAACCGGCCGAAGGCGCGCCCGAGGTCGCGCGGAGAACTTGAGTTCATCCCTGCGGCGCGCATCAACTCAAGCAGGCGAGTCGTCGTATGAGCCGGGCTCTTCTCGCGCGTAAGCCAGGTCATAAGTTCACGAGAGTAGGTCGAAGGCGAGGTGGGTCCCAGGGATCGCTGCGTCGGCTGTGACCGCCGCACCGACGAAGACCTCCGGGCGGATGACTTCGATCCACCGGATGTTCCCTTCGTCGGGGTCGACGAGGCCTTCGGGCGCGGCGTCGAGGACGACGTCGGCCTCGCGGAGGGATTCGGAGTCGGGTTCGTGGTGGGCGTGGGATTCGTGGTGGGGGTCGGGTTCGTGGTGGGCGTGGGATTCGTGGTGGGGGTCGGGTTCGTGGTGGGCGTGGGATTCGTGGTCGGAGTCGGACTCGGGGACGGCTTCTTGAATCCGGGAATCGGGATCTGCGCGTTACCCGGTGCAGGCAGCAGTGCCCAGACGGCCGTAAGAAGGGCCGCCAGAATTGAAACCCGCCTCAGAAATGATCTCATCGTTGCCGTGTCCGTCCGCATGTCCCTTTTCGCCGCTCGGAGTGGCGATCCCTCTGCCTGACCAACGATTCATAGATCGATCAGGCTCGCGGCGGGGAGCGGAACCG
>JBAZZY010000045.1 GCA_041658565.1 Actinomycetota bacterium
CCGCGGCGATCAGCAGGACCCCGGTCATGAATTGGAACGCGGGGATCGTGGCGCGCGCGCGCTTGGCCGCAACCAAGAAGCCCACCCAAATCACAAGACCGACGACGGCCAGCAGGTCCCCCACCGGACGGAACTCCGGGCCGCGCGGCGATCCCAGCAGCACGGCGACGACACCCGCCACCGAGACCCCGGTCCACGCAATCTTCCATCGCGTTGCGACTTCGCCGAAGAGCCTCCCGGCGACGGTCAGCACCAACGCGGGCTGCAACGCGCCGATCAAGCTCACGTTGGCCACGGTGGTGAGCCGCAGCGCAGAGAACGAAGCGACGAGGTTTACCGCGAACATCAACCCGGCCGGCCACACCGCCACCAGCACGCGCCGCGTGAGGGGCCTGCCGGTCACCATCCCGGCCAGCCACAGGCCGGCAGCCCCCAACCACAGACGCCAAAACGCGAACACGAACGCGCTCGTGTGCGCCTGCTTCACCAGCACGTTGGACAGCGCCCAAAGCACGACCGCGATTCCGGCAGCGGTGACTCCAAGACGGCCGTGAGAATCCGCGCGCCCCTGCTTCACGCCCCCGACACCCAGCGCCACCGGACCTCCCAGATCAGAAAGCGCACGATAGCGCCTCGTCGCGCTCCACGTGGACGTCTGCGTGCAGAGCGTGGCCGCATTGCGTAAAGGGAACCAACCTCCCGGCGTCGAAAGGAGTCCCGACAACCGGGTGAGGGAGGTCTTGATGAGGCTTACGCGCGCGCTCGCGCTCGTTCCGTGCATTGCTTTGGCGCTGTCCGGCCTCGGCCGCGCCGGCGCCGCTCCGGCCGACTGCGCCGGAACTCGCGCACCCCGCTGGCTCCCGTCGATCGGCGCCGCAGACGACGCCGGTGACGTCCGGGTCTTCGCGGTCCAGTTCAAACAGGATCTGCGCCACGTCGAGAGCTACGACACGTTCCGGCGCAAGATGGAATGCCTCGTCGAGGAGTTCGTACTGCCCTACCTCGACCTCGACGGCGACGGGTCCAAGGACAAGCCGGCCATCGTGGTGTTCAACGAAGACGACGGCCTGGCGACCATAGGCACCGGCTCCCGCGGCGCGACGGCGCGCGCGATCGCCCAAAGCCCTGCGCGCGACCCCCAGAGCATCACCGGCGCTCAGGCGGCGTTCGGAACGCTCGGGGCAACCTACTCGCCCGCGATCGCCTACTACGCCGCGCGCGAACATGAAACCAGCGCGCAGCGGCTGATCCTGGCGGCGGCCACCGACACCTTCGTGCGCGGATTCATGCAGACGTACTCGGACATCGCCCGTCGATACGGCATCTACGTTGTCTCCGCAAACAACCAAGCCGAGTTCCGCGAAGTGAATCTCGCGGAACACCCGGAAGCAGCAGCGCTCGTCGACCCCGACCTCAAAGACGAGTATCTCAACGGACACCTGACAACGGTGTACGAAGCGGTAGACGTGGACGCGATCCCCGAGACCGTCGGTCTTGGGCGCGCGGGCATCGACGTTCATAACAAGGCCTTCATGTGGGCGCCGGATTCCGGAGTCACCGACTACGCGCGCGACAAGTACAGCGTCGTGAACGGAGGGACTCTGTCGGCTGCGGACCCCCGATCGAACCTGATCCACGTCGTCAAGAAGACTCCCCTCACACAGATCGAGATCGACATCCTCGACCTGAGCGACGATGAGGACCTCTCCAGTGCCAACACCGGTCCCTTCTGTTTGACGACCACAGACGACCCCGACTGCAGCGCGAAGATCGGATACGGGATCAGCCTGCCGACGTTCATGTGGGGCGACACGGAATGCTCCGAGGGGACCCCCGGGTGTGTGGCGGGTAAGCGCGCGCTGACGTTCGGCGAGGAGCCCGCGGACGGAGCAGATCCGTGCGCGGGACCGGTGTGGTGGATGCGCTGTCTGGACGCGCGCGGGGTGAACGTCCTTCTGCAACCCGAGGCGAACCCGGGACCGTGGGGCGAGTTCACCACGGGCCGCGAGAGTCGCGGATTCGGCGACTGGCAGCCATTGTCCTGGCTGGACTCCGCTTGGCGCTCGGTGGCCGACCCCACGGTCGGGTTCCGCTACGCGGTAACCCCGCACATGGTCGGCAACCTCGTCGATCTCACCTTCGACGGGCAATCCGTCATCTTCGAACGCTGCTCGGCCGCGACCGGCGACGCGAACACGTGTGACGGCAACCAACCGGCCGCATTCGTGGGAACCGACGAGTTTGTGCCCTGCGTGAACGCCGACGACCCGACCTGCGATGCGCCTTTGTGGGGTCCATACGCCGGACCAAAGCCGGAAGTCATGGTGCTTGCCCCGTGGGTCCTGGAGGACGATCCGTCCCTGGACGCGCGCGCCAACCGCGCGCGCCTTTCGGAGCGCGCGCGCGCCATGCTCGCCAACAGCGGTTCGGTGTTCGAGAACGACTACCTGGAGACCACCGTCTGGGCCGACCTGGATCTCGACCTCTAGCACCCGCCGACGTTTGGAGCCCAGGCCCGCCTGATATAGGATAAGGGTCGTAACTAATAGCGGTTTCAACCCGGAGGTGCCACATGCTCGGCCCAACCTCGCGCGCCGAGAACCTCGAGCGCATGGCTCGAGACACGTTCGACGTCGTCGTCATCGGGGGAGGCATCACCGGCGCGGGGTGCGCGCTGGATGCGGCGGCGCGCGGCCTATCGGTCGCACTGATCGAGAAGGACGACTTCGCCTCCGGGACGTCGTCGCGTTCGTCGAAGATGGTCCACGGCGGGATGCGCTACATGGCGCAATTCGACTTCGGGCTAACGTGGGAAGCCGCGCACGAGCGAGAGTTGCTCATCCGCCTCGCTCCCCATCTGGTTCGCCGGCTCAAGTTCCTCTACCCCGTGTACCGCAAGAAGGAAGTCCGCCAAACGCCCATCGGGCTCTCCCTATACAAGGCACTCGCCGGGTTCCGTGGAGCCAAGCACGCGCGCGCATCGGCGCAGACAATCCGAGAACTTGCCCCGAGTCTCGATCCCGCAGCGGTCAAGGGCGCGTGGACGTTCTACGACGCGCGCGCCGACGATGCACGGTTGGTCTTCGAAGTAGCGCGAACGGCACACAACCACGGCGCCGTGATCGCCAACCACGCGCGCGTTACCGGATTCGAGCGCACGAACGGCCGAATCTCGGCGGCGACGGTCACCGACTCCATCGGCGCAACGCAGATCGAGGTACGCGGACGCTCGTTCATCAACGCCACGGGGATCTGGGCTCACGACGTCGCAGAGTTGGACGCCTCAGGCTCACTGTCCCCCCTGCGTCCGGCGAAAGGAATCCACCTGTTCGTGTCCGCCGCGCGCCTGGACGTGCGCGCGGCAGTCATCGTTCCATCCGGCCTGCGCGACGGGCGTTCTTTGTTCGCCGTCCCGTGGGGTCCGGTCGTGCTCCTTGGAACGACCGACACCGACTACACCGGTCCGATCGACTCCCCCGCAGTGACCCACGAAGACGTCGACTACGTCCTGAACGCGATCAACGGCAAACTCCAGACCGGGCTGACGACGCACGACGTCGTCGCCGCCTCGGCCGGCCTGCGGCCGCTCGTCGCCGGCGATGGCGGACGCACCGCCGACCTTTCTCGCCACCACGCGATCACGGTCGGGCCGGGCGGCTTGACCACGGTCACGGGCGGAAAGCTCACGACGTACCGTCGCATGGCAGCCGACGCGATCGACGCCGTCTGCAAGCAGCTCGACGTCAAGGCCAAGTCCCCGACCGCCAAGCTCCCGATCGGCCTCACGCGACCGCTCGCCGACGTGCTCGCCGAGACGAATCGCGCGGCAACCGAACTGAGCGCCGACCCGCGTCTAGGCATCGACCTCGTACGGATCTACGGAGACCTGGCACCGCGTGTCCTCGAACTCGCCGCACAGGATCGAGAACTCGCACTTCCGCTCGCCGAGGGCATGACCACCATTCGCGCGCAGATCGCATGGGCCGCCCGTCACGAGATGGCTCAATCAGTCGAGGACGTTCTGGCGCACCGCACGCGAATGTCGCTTGCGGATCGTGCAGGCGGCACGGCCACCGCGGCGCCGCAGATCATCGCCGCGGAACTCGGCTGGGACGCAGAGCGCACGGCACGCGATGTGTCCGACTACCTTGCGAAACTGGCCGCGGAGCGCGGTCCGGTCGCGCCGCCGACTTCGGCGCGCGCGTGACTCGAGCGGCTCGGCGACGATGACCGCCGCGCGCGCGAAGACGAACCCGCCGGGCCACAAGGATCGGTCTTCAGGCCGAGCGCTTCCCAGCGTGGCGCGCGACCTCAATCGCGAACTGGTCCTGAATCTCTTGCGATCCGACGGACCCCTGTCGCGCGCGGCAATCGCGCAGCGAACGCGGCTCGCCAAACCGACCGTCTCGGCCATCGTGGCCGACTTGCTCGCCGCCCGGCGAGTGCGCGAGGTCGGCGTCGCCGCGGGCCCCGTCGGACGCGGGCGCCCTGCCGTCCTGGTCGAATACAACGCAGCCGAGTACACGGTCGTCGGCGTTCGCATCGGGCGGACGTTCATCCGCGTCGCCCTGGCGGACGCGACGGGCGCAGAAATGGGTCGCTCAGAGAGCCCCACACCCCCGAACGACCCCGAGGCCGTCCTGCGCCGCGTGATCGAGATGATCGACGAACGACTCACCGAAGCCGGCGTGCCGCGCGCGCGACTCTCCGCGGTCGGAGTCTGCGTTCCCGGCGTCGTCGACCTCGTCACCGGCGACGTCTTGCGCGCGTCACCGCTTGGATGGTCGAACTTCCCGCTGGCAAAGAGATTGCGCGCGCGCTTGCGCGCGCCCGTCTACGTGCACGACACGACGCAAGCCGCCGCCGTCGCCGAGACGATCGAAGGCGCCGCGCGCGGCGTGAAGAACGCGGTGGTCCTCGATGCAGGCGACCGACTGGCGGCCGGCATCGTCATCGACGGGCGTCTGTACCACGGGACAAACGGGCTCGCCGGGCTCATCGGACACTGCGCCATCCCGGGGAATTCCGAGCAGTGCGCCTGCGGGCGGACGGGGTGCATCGAAGCCGTCGCCGGTTCGGGGGCGGCCGTCCACACAGTGCGGCAGGAACTGCGACGCGGGAGGACCTCAACCCTCTCATCGATCCGTCCGCGCTCGGCGATCACCGCGCAGAATGTCGCCGATGCCGCAGCCGCCGGCGACACGCTCGCGATCGAAGCGCTGCGGGATGTCGGTGAGTACGTCGCCCACGCAGCCTCGTGGCTGGCCAACATCCTGAACCCCGAGGTTCTGGTCCTCACCGGCGTCTTCGCGACGCTGCCTCCGGCACTCGTCGACGCCGGCAAGAAACGCCTCGCGGAACTGTGCGCACCCGAGGTCGCGCGCAGCGTCGATCTGCGCGTGTCGAGCCTGGGCATGGAAGCGTGGGTGCGCGGAGCGGTTCTGCTCGCGCTGCAGCACACCCAGCGCTACTACAGGCTCGTCTTCGATTCGGGCTCGGCGCCTACAGCCCCATCTTCCCAGGATTAAGAATCCCGTTCGGGTCGAGCGCCTGCTTCATCGCCCGCAGAACATCCATCCCTTCGCCCAGTTCTTCGGCGATCCAGGGCGCGCGCAACAAGCCGATGCCGTGGTGATGACTGATGGTTCCGCCCGCAGCGCGAACTGCCCGCATGGCCTCGTCCCACGCGACCCGATACCGCTCCTCGGCCACCACATCGTTCGGCGAGTCCGTGTAGATGAACGTGAAGTACAAGCACGAGCCTTGCTTGTACACATGCGACGCGTGACACCCAACCAGCGGAGTAACCGACATCAGCGCGGCGCGAACACCCTCGTACAGTTCGTCAATCGGCCAGAGGCCGGCGACCTCGATTGTGTCCACCATCGCGTTGGGTCCAAGCATCCCTTCAAACATGACATTCGTCAGAGTCTCGACCGCGTGGTTTCGATTCACCCACCAGTCCTCCGCGAGCGTTGCTCCAAGGTCTACTCCGCCGGCGGCTTCCACGACCGCTCGCACAGCAGCCTCTTCCGCCTCTGCCAATTCATCGCCCTCGAACCGCAAGATCAGAACGGCCCCTCCGGGCGTGTTCTCGCGAAACGCGATGAATGCGTCCTGCGGGTCCAACAAACGACAAACCGCCGGCCGAAGTCCCCCCTGAATCACACGCTTGCAAGCCTCGAGACCCTCAGCGAATCCAGGAAACTGGTACGTAGCGTGTGACGCGATCTTGGGCATCTTGCTGCACGCCAGCGTGACCTCCGTGATCACGCCGAGCGTCCCTTCGCTGCCCAGGAACAAGCGCGAAAGATCCGGACCGGCCGCGCTCTTGGGAGTCTTCTGCGTGCGAACGATCTTGCCGCCCGCCAGAACGACCTCGAGCCCGATGACCATGTCCTCGATCCGTCCGTAGCGCGAGGACTTCTGTCCACACGAACGCACTGCAAGCCATCCCCCCACCGAGGAGATGTCGATCGACTGGGGAAAGTGACCGAGAGTCAGGCCTCGCTCGCGAAGCGCCGCCTCGAGCACGCCGCCCATCACACCCACGCCGACCGTGACGGTCTGAGCGGTCTCGTCGATGCTCATCCGGTTGAGTCCGCGAAGATCCAAGGTGATCGCGCCGGGAATCGCCTGCGCTCCTCCACATACGCCGGAACCCGCACCGAACGGCACAACCGAGGTTCGAGTCTCGTCCGCCCAACGCAGAACCTCGGACACTTCCTCGACGTACGAAGGGCGGACGACCGCCGCCGGCACGTCGAAGGTATCTCCGCGTCGTTCGCGTAGCATCTGGAACGGCCACCAGTCGCGCGCGTGCGCCGCCAGGTCCCGCGCGTCGGTCGACACGGTGCCGGGTCCCAAGCGCGAGGCCAATTCATCCAGGTTCATGCGTTCACCCTCCGGCGCAGCCTTATAGGATAAGGTCCCTAACTAATGCGCCCATGATAGCCACAACGCCCGGACCAGGCAAGGCAAGGCAACGAACGTAATGCTCACTCTCCAAGGTATTGGCTTCCTTTGGGCGGCCAGGGGAACAGCCCGTGCGGATAGAAACAACCTTGCGCGAAAGCGCCGGGGACACAGAACCCTCCGACCGGCATGTTGGGCGGCCAGGCGGTCGCTTCGATAGATCCGGGTCTGAACACGCGCCCGGCTCCGGAGGTGTTTCCCCACCCGTCGGTCAGGCCGCCGTCGGGCACGACGACATCGCGATCAGAGAGAACGCCCGCCAACCGGGCCACCCAAGTGTGAGTGATCGGGTCGTACTCGGCACTGAGATCCTCCCCGCCCGGCTGCAGACGGAAGGTCAACGATCCCCCCGCCGGGACGCGCTCGCGGTCCCACAGGTTGCGATCCGGATCCGGCGCCGGGTTCGTGGCGTGGAAGGCAAATACCGTGTCTCCGCCGTCGACCTTCGCCTCGACGCCGCGAACGATCAGGCGTCGCGAAGAGACCACCTCGAAGGGACGCGAGTCGAGCGGCGTGTAGCTGCCACTCGTCACGCGCAGTCGGTACGTGCCCACCGCCAGGCTCGGAAGAATGTCGTAGACGGCACGGTAGACCCCGTCCTCGAACCTCCACTGGAACCCGATGTCGAGGTCTGTTGCCGCCGTCGCCCACGAGTCCCCCACCTCGCGCTGCAAGGTCAGAAACGCGGCATCGAGCGGCCGGTCGTTGCCCCCGGGACCACCCGTCCACTCCATCGTCACGATCTCCATCCGAGGGACCTCGGTGGCGGGCTGCACGGTGATGGCCCCGGCCACTCCACCGTCTCCGGTGAGAACCGGGGGTTCACCCGTCGTTGCATCACTGATCGAAGCTTGCGGTTCGGGATCGGGCAAGCCCCCGAGCATTCGTCGCGTTAGATCCTCATGCGTGGCGATGATCAGATTGGACGACCACTTCCCCCAGAGCGTGACCCCGGCTTCGTAGTGGTGCTGGTCGTACTCCTCCGGCGTCGTCCAGTAACCGACGCTTCCTTCCCCTGCGAGACCGACCACAACCGTGCGCGCGATTCCCGCAGCAGGGAGGTCGGCCGCAAGCCGCATCGCGGCCTGCACCCGGCGCCCGACTTCGATCGTCGGCTCGCCCACGATCCCGGCGACGAGGGCTTCACCGACACGAATCTGCACCAACTCGACCGCACCGTTGTGCCCGCCGATCGGGGCCACGAGGATCTTTCGCCCCTGCACCGGATCGGCCGCCTCGGCCGGCCTGCGCTTCCCCTCGGTTTGAATCGGCTGGTAGAAGATGCTCGGACCGTTCTCGGCGCCACCAAAGAACGAGAGACCCGCCCAGCCCTCCGACGCAACACTGCCGCCCTCGACCTCTTGCCCGCAGAAACAAATGATCGCAGTTCGCACGTCCAGGATCGGGTCGTCGATGAGGTTCCGGCCGGCCTTCTCCCACGCAATGTTCAGCGCCCGAGCAACTTTCTTCCCTTGGCTGTCGGCGGTCGAGTAGGAATTGAAGGAATCGTTACGCGACACCATGTCGCCCTCGTTGCCGTTGGCGAACATCGCGAGCACGCCGGGATGTCCGGCCGCGGCAAGGGCCTGTTCAAAACGCCAGCCTGCGATCGCGGACCAGTCCGCCGTATACAACTCGTTCGCAGGCGGGAACGACGTGTCGTGCGCAGAGAAGCGGAACCATGCAGCCATCGGCGTCCGCTCGTCGGTCGACTCGTCGACGGCATCGACGCGCAACACGTGCATCGTGCGGTCGACCAAGTGTCCGGGTCCCAGCGGATCCAGGTCCGCGGAAGCGGTGTGGGGCGCCAGGTCGAAACCGTGGTTCGCCAGATGCGCCTCAATGCTGCGGTTGTCGTTGGCGTCGGCAACCTCAACGTCCGCCCACCCCAGAACTGCGGGACGCAAGTTCGCGTTCGCCTGACGAACGGCCGCGGCGATCTGCGCCGCGATGAACGCCTTTACATCGGCCGCCCCGGACGTCGTGCTCATGGTGTTGATCTGCAGATCCGGACCCGCGTGGGTGTGCGATCCGGCCAGGAACAAGTTGCGGCTGGTGAACCCGAGATCGGCAAGCTGCGCCGCGACCGCCCTTCGAAAGCCGCTGCCGAATCCGAGATCGACAGAGACGATCCCGAGCTTGGTGTCGCCGCGTTCGAGCACGATGGCGCGCGCGCGCAGGCGAATCGCGACACCTTTGGCGAAGGTGTCGGGACGAACGTAGCCGTCGAAATTGCGTCCCAGGTCCGGCGTGATGTCCGCCCACGCCGCCCCAGCCCGGAGCGCGTTCGTCGCGCGCGCGCCCGAGGTGACGCCCCCAGTGGCGACAACGGCCAACACCAGCAGAAGTGCCCCCGCCACCGACCCCCGACCGCGCTTCTGTATCACGACCATCGCATCCCCCTTGTCCGCAGAACGCAAAGAGGCCACGCTCGGCCTCCGCTCACCCGGCTGCACGATCCCCATCAGGGTACTGCACAATCACGACTTATCACCAGGAACAGTGCGTTCCGGGCACCAGGTGATTGAGCCTCGGACCCGTCGCGACGTCGCGACGTCGGCGTCGCGCTCAGCGCGGGCGGAATCGCGCCTGGAAGAACCGCAGGTACTTCGGTTCGAAGACCATCTCGAGCCCGCGAACCGCCGCGCGCCGGTCCCAAACTTCGAGAACGGTTTCGGCCGCAACATCCATGTGCGCTTGGGTGTAGACGCGTCGCGGAAGTGCGATCCGCACCAACTCGAGCGCGGGGCGGCGGTGATCGCCCGACGCCGGATCACGGCCGGCGGACACGATCCCCCGCTCCATTGTGCGCACCCCTCCCTCAAGGTAGAT
>JBAZZY010000046.1 GCA_041658565.1 Actinomycetota bacterium
TCCAAACGCGGCGGATATCCCGTGCCGGAAGCGGAGGAGGTAATCCTTCCGGATCCTCCGATGCCTCCGCGTGCATGCGGAACCAACCAGCAGGTTTGCAGGAGCGGACGATGAACGAACAGAAGCCGCTTGGCTACGTGGTAACCGCCGCAGCAAACCGTTTGCAAAACGGCGGCGTCACCGAATACATCCAGTCGGAGAAGCCTTCGGGCGATCCGCCGTGCCGCGCCGTCTTCCTGCACCCCGATCCCTCCGCCGACAAGTTGCGGGCGAGGATCCGGGTGCTGGAGGCGGAAGCCAAGACAGCCGACGAACGCGCCAAGGAGATGAAGCACGACGCCGAACACCGCTTCGGCCGGTCGGCAGAGCAGGATCGGCTCATCGAGGATCTTCGACGGGACCTTGCCGCCGAGTCCCGCAAGGTCGGCGAGCTCCAAACGCAACTCGACGCGCTCGTCACCGATCGGCTGCACGCCGACCGCGACTGGATCGCCGCCAACAACTTCGTCGCACGCGCCATCGCGTTCGCGGAAGCGTTCGACCACTACGAGGCGTCCAACGGCGACGTGAAGACCGTGGCCTCGTGGGCGATCGTCCAGCGAGCGCGCAAGGAACTCGACATTCGCCCGACCACGTTTTCGGAACCGAGCATCGGCGCCGCCGAGTGGCTGGACGCGCATTGCCCGGACGGGTGGGATTGCTACGAGGTGATCGGTTGGGGCGGGCACCGATGGCTCGCAAGGGACAAGGGGGGTCCGGAGCACGACTTCGGCACGTCACCGCTCAAAGCCCGCGAGGCCTTGGCCCGGGCGCTGGGGTGGACGGGAGGCCAGAAGGCCCAAGGGCCAGCCGTGGCCGCCCCAGGCGCCGCTAGGACGCCCCCGGTCGGGTCAAGGGGCGGGTCCGGGACGCCAACGCCGCCACGGGCAACGTCGTGCGAGGGAACGGCGTTGCAGGTATCGGACTGCACTCCGGTCGGCGTTGATTCCGACATCGAAAAGATGAGGCATCAAAAAGCAGAAGTCAACCACACGCGTGAGGGTCGCGACTGCTCGACTTGTCTGCTCGGCGAGGAACCCGATGCGCACCCGGGTTGCGTTGGGTGCCACGGCGTCGATGGCAACCCGCGATGGCAGGCGGAACGCAAGCCCGAAGAGAAAACGGATCGCCCGAAGTGGATGTCCGATTTCCTGCGTATCGAAGACGGACTGTGGAAGGGGCTCTACCGCCGCGTCCGCGCCCCCAAGCCCGACCGCTGCCCGCTGCCCGCCGACGTGAGCGGGTGGAAGCGCCCGACGCAGCGACACGCGCATTGGTACGATGGCCTATTGCTATGGGAGGTGGTGGTCTACCCGGATGATCACGCTTTCCGCGTGTTCTACGATCACGGTCTCGTCGCGATGGCCCCGTGCCGAACACCAGAGGGTGGGTTGAGGTTGGGGGTCAAGGCTGCGCGCAGAGCGTGGCGGTTGAGGAACGGAGGCGGAAAATGAAAGATGCTTTCGATTTGATTCCGGCGGTGATGTTGGGGGTCATGATGCTTGGCTTGGTTGGAGGTGTCGTCGTCGGCATTGACACTCTCGTGGTCCGCACCCTGTCGTCGCGGGCCTGTTCGATTGCCTGCGATGGGATGGTCAGGGAGTGCGAGCCAACATTCCCGTGGGGTCTTCCGGCTCACATGCGCTGCGAGACGAGCGAAGGAGTCAGGATCGAGGTGGTGAAGTGAACCTCACTTCCGAGCATCTGGAGGAACTGATCGCATCCGTCGTGTCCTGGATTGGCGCGCACACCCGCGATCGTTACATCCACGAGCGGCGCATGTGCTCGCTCATCACGCGCTATGGTGTGCGGGCGCTGACGCTTGCACGCGAGAGCGCAACGAACAAGGACAACTGCGAAGTCGCGCTTGCCCGCCTAGCCGAACTCGACATCACGCCGATCATGACGGCGAAGTGCGGGGACCGGATTGCTGGGTGGTCGACACCGCACGGGATCGAAACGGGAGCCACCAAGAATCTCATCGAGCGCCTTCGGTTCGAGTCGAAGCGCCGCAAGGATTCGTGGGCCGCGCATCCGCGCAAGCACGACGCGGACGTGAAGCTGGGCGAGTGGTCTGCGCTGCAAGAAATGGCTGAAGTGTTGGAGATGGAGAACCACCATGCGTAACCGCCAATCCGCGCTCATGCAAACGGTCCCCATGCACTACGACATTGACCAGCCGGTCAACCACGGCGATCGGCTCCGCGTCGAGATCACCGAAGCGGGAGTGTAAAGGATGGCTGTCTTGCGCCGCGCGCTGCCGGGCGAGGTGGGGATTCTCAGGGACGTTGAAGGACACGAATGGATCGAGGAAGGGAGCGGAGCATGAACATCAATTGGGTTTCGACTGGCGACTTGGCGGAGAAGGATGCGACAACGGCGAAGGTTGGCAACTACGACCTTTTCGTCTTCCCACCCGGAAACCACTATCACCTCCGCGCAAAGGACCCTCCGCATTGGACGGTGCAACGGTGCGACGGAGAAAAGGGGCCTCGCGGAACGGGTCCGTGTGAATCACTAGCGGAAGGCCAGGCGAGAGCCGTCGCGTGGTTGGAACAGCATGGAACCTACGGATCAATCGGCACCGTCACGAAGGCCAACCACCGACCGTGCAACTGTCCAGGCAAGGGCGTCGAAGGCGGATGGCACGCGACGTGGTGCGCAGCCAAGCAAGTGGAGATAGCGATCGGAGCCGCACCCACGGCGCAAGTCATCAACGACCTTGAGCGAGCGCGCCGGGCGTTCGGTGACTGCGCGATGGTGCGAGACCTGGAGGCGAAGGTCCGAACATGCACCTGCGACACCAAGGACGGGAAGCACGCCAACACGTGCGGGGTGCTGGGAAACATCGCCGACGCCATGTGTCCGCCGCTCGCGCCGAAGCAATGGGATCGGCTGATCGAAGATCGTGCGTTTGTGCCGAACGGTTGGGCCGCGATGGTCGCTGAGCACGCAGCACGGAAACCCGAGCCCGCATCCCTCGAATGGCTCGCCCGCGATCTGGGCCTCTCGCCGAACGCGCCCGACGAGACCATCAAGGCCACGGTCAAGAAGCGGCTCGCGGGGCAGTGGGAGGAGTTGGTCGAATGCACGCGCCGCAATGGCGAGTTGGTGGACCGCGCCGACGCTGCGCAACGAACGCGGGAGGAAGTGATCCAGGACTTGGCTGCAGAGCAGAAAGAGAACGACACCTTGCGCGGCATGGTGGCCGAGACGCAGATCGAGATCGCGAAGCTGCGGAGGGGAAAGCGATGAGCGGCGGATCCTACGACTACCTGTACAGCAAGATCCAAGACGCGGCCAACAGCGTCAACGAACGCGGCACCACCCGAGGGCCGCTCCGTGCTGCGTTCGCCGTCCATCTGCACTTGGTCGCAAAGGCCATGCAGCATGTCGAGTGGGTCGACTCGTGCGACAGCAGTCCCGGGGCAGAGGACGATGCGATCCGCGCATGCCTTGCGCCGGGTGCCGAATGTGACGCCGCGAGGGAAGCTCTTGAAGCGGCGATGGTTGCCGCGGGCAGGGTTTTGGAAAGGACGCGACCATGAACCCTCCCGCATCCCTCTCCGACGTAGCCTGGTGCGTCACCGCCGAGCATCGCGAAGGCGGCACCTGGTCGGCAATCGGCCGCACCGTCGAGGAAGCCTACGCTGCTATGCGTCGCCGGCAGGAAGCGTTTCCCGGGCAGTACCTGAAGATCCGCCCGCCTGCACAATGCGGAGTTGTCGAGAGCGGCGTGGGGTTGGTTTGGAGGGTGAGATGAAAGTGCGAGAACTGATCGAGGAACTCGGCAAGCACAATCCAGAAGCCGAGGTTATGCACTGCGACGAAGACGGGTGGTGCAGAGACATCGACAAGAGCCGAGTGACCGTCGTCGTGTACAACCAAGATTCCCCCGATGACGAGCCGCGCAGAGGGGCACCCAAGCACGTTGTTTTGGAGGGCAGATGATTCTATGCAAACAGTGCAAGTACTGGACAGCAACCCCACAGCTTCACGGGCTTGCGGGCTGGGGCTGGTGCAAGCGAACGCATGCGGAGAACAAGGAAGAGGACGGGCCCGTTGTGCAGTCGGATGCTGAGAGTATTGCTTTCGCAGATCCCGGGGATCGGTGCGACGATGAGTCGGTATTGCGATGCAAGCCGGACTTCGGCTGCGTGCAAGGTGAATCATGAGCAAGCCCCACCGATGCAAGTCCACGCCGAAGGGCCAACACCTCGCCGCGTTCCCGCCGAAGTGGGCGCGGTACTGCTGGCGCGAGAGCGTTCGATCGGAGTTCAGAACCGAGGTGCGCAGGAGGGTTTTCGAGATGTGCGATCGAACGCGCGTGGTCATCGACGCGGCATACGAGGGCATGGAGCGCGCTGAAACGCCGCAAGAGTTCATCGCTGCCCGTCGTCGATATTGGGAAGAGAAGGGTTGGGTCGAGCCCGGTTTCGATCCGAGTGGGTTGGTTGTGGAGGTGATGCATGTTGAGCGATGAAACGATCGAGGAAGCGAAGACCGAACTACCCGAGATGGTGAAGATGGTTCCGGCCGAAAGCACCATCTGGGTGCATGAGCCATGCAACGTGCTCCTGCAACACGCGCAGCACCGCGCCACCGATGCCGACTTGCGCGACGTGCTGAAGGCGCTCCCGCTCGAACGGCTGTCGGCGGTGTTGGAGCCGTGGTTGATCAAGCCGACAACGGTGCGCGCCATCGATTCGGACGAAGGCGTTGTGGTCCAAATCGCATCACAGGACCCCCGCGCGGCATTGCTGATCCAGGCGTCCAAGATCGGGGCCAAGATGGCAATGGCGATCTTCTTCGCCCAGATCCCGGCGACACCGAAGGAGCCGACCGATGGGCGCTGAATACGAATGCGAAACGTGCGGCGAGATGATCGACCAAAAGTGTCCAGAGGCGCACGACCCGACGGCGTGCCTGATGCGAGCGCAGACGCGGAACTCGCAGACGATCCCGATCGAGTTTCTCGCCGACCTGCCGGAGCGCATCGAAAGGATCGAGCGGCGGCAACTGTTGCTCGCGCAGATGCTTCGGCTTGAGACCGGGAACTATCGGATCACGCAAGCACTGAGCGACGAATGGGGAGACGACCTATGAGAGACCCCGATTGCAAGGCATGTGTCGCAACACCGCTGAGCCCCGGCGAGATGTCCTACCAGTGCCCGCAGTGCTGGGGCGGGCGACCGGCGATCGTGGCCGTGGTGGAGCGAATGGGGAAGATCGAGCGGCGGCAGCGGTTGCTGGCAAGAGCGGCCACGGTGGCGCTGAATTGGATTTGGAAGTTCAGACACGACGACTCGGCGAAGGATTTCGCGGAACTGATCGAGCGCCAGTGGGGCGAGGAGTTGAAGCCATGAGCGATCCCATCTTCGACCCGTTCGCGGGCATCCGTGCGGCGTTCCACCCCGAGACCGGCCGCATCGAGGCCAGCATTCCGATCAGCCACACGATCGCGCAACGGATGATCGCGCAAGGGGATGGGGACCTGATTCGATGGGACGATCCCCCGGCCGATCCCGTCGCCGATATTCGCGCGGCGCTTCGTCCGAGGATCGATCCCGGGATCCTGCTCAACCCCGCGCAGTGGCAGACCATGCGTGCGTTGGTCGCCCGGGACATCTACCTGCATCGCACCATGGGCGTGTGGTCGCCGTTCACCCGCGACATCGAGGCCGCAACGGCGGAGTGGTTGGAGTCATGAGCAACCCCATCGCAGACCTCATGACCGCAATGCTGCCGAACGAGAACTCGACGATCATCTTGAGCCTTACGTCGATGTTAGCGTTTGCCCCGCGTGAACCTTGCGAGCGCGACCGCTACCGGCTCAAGGTTCACTCGCTGTTTGCGGACGCGTTTGCGATTGCGACCGTTGACTGGCTCGACGAACCCGACTTTCGCATCATCGACGAATTCCGGCTCACCGAAGTCTCGATCATGCCGGAAGGGATCGGCGTGGGCGGACACGTGATCAAGGAGTCGGTTCGATGACCACCCGCACCGCACCCAAGGACGTTTGCGGCTGGCAGTACGCGCTGCCCGGCAGCCTCCGATGGCTGAACGGTCTCTCGCGCGAAATCGCCAAGACGATGAGGATCGATCGCGAGCGCGTCGCCATCGAGTCAGTCGGGCCCGGCACGGTGGAGATCCGAATCGTCGACGGCACAGCGCGCGAATGCATCACGTTTCTGGAACTGCTGAACGAAGACTTACCGCTGCCCATCGTCGCGACGGTGCGAGGGGATTGCGGCGCGGCGATTGAGGATAGGAGGGGAGAGTCATGAGCGGCGTTTTTGGCTATGACAATAAGGCGTGCCGAGCACGCACCGTTGGTGTGTGTTCTGCCTGCAAGGAGCCGATCGAAATTGGCGACACGATCTTTTTCGAGCAGAGCAACGGCAAATGGATTCGAGTTCACTTGCGATGCACAGCGGGCGATTCATCCTGTTACAAGACATGGGATGATCTGAGGTTGGGCTCATGACCCGCTGCATCCGCACCGCCGACGGGTGGATGGACCTGCCCGCCGACACCGCAACGACGACGGGGCTGCTGCTGCGTGACTGCGAACCCGGCAGCGTCCACACGTTCGTCCGTAGTCGGTTGATCGAGGCGCGGGTCATGCCGGTGGGGTTCGATCCTTGCCGCGACGACCCGCACGAAACCACGCCGACGCCGGGTGAGCCGGGCGATGGGATTCACGGGCAAGGTGGGAGATCATGATCGACAACGACGCGGAGACTGTGGTATCTACCCGAGTGCAAGACGACGAGACCCTCAGCTTCAAGCGCTTGACCTTCCCCGCGCCCACGAAACGGCGAAGGAAGTGGCTGCGCGAAGTGCGAGAGATGGCCGATCGCGTTGCGGCATCGGGCGCCCCTCCGAAGGTCATAGTGCCGTCCACGGATTGGGGGATCGTGCGGATATGAACCGCTGCCGAATCTGCGGGCGACACTTGACCAACCCCGAGAGCATCGCTCGGCACGTCGGTCCCGTGTGTGCGCCGAGATCCCGCCGCTTCCGCCTTCGCGCTCGCAGGCCGGGGAAGCGGAGTGGGCAGATGGAATTGTGGGAAGGGTTGACAGAATCAGGCGTGCCGGTCACATCCTGAAGGAGTTCTAGTGTGACATTTCAGAAAGACATCGAAGACGAATCGGAGACTGGTCACCATGAGTCAGCGGGCGGGACTCGCTGCGGAGGGTAGCATTATGATGAAACAGCCATTGCTTGTTGTTGTGGTGTCGACTTGTCCGGAGCATCGCGTGCGTACGGACCTGGGTTCGGTTCTGACCGGCAACGGGTTGTTCGCAACGCACGTCATCAACCCATCGGAATATCTGCGATATGACTATGCTCCAGTGAAACTCATCCTGATCGATCGAAGCGGATTGAATAGTGGGAAGTCGAGGGACATTGCGGCGCATGGGCAGAACATCGGCAAACCATCGGTGGAGGTCTATCGTCAGAAGGGTTCCGACCTGTCGGAGTTGGTCCGCGTTGTTGACGGGATACGCTCGGCGCTTCCTTCGTCGCGACCCGATCGCTCAATTCCTCCCCCGCCCGTGATGCCCCGGGTCACTCCGAAGGTTCCGACAAGTGCGGAGATCGATATGCAAGCAGAGATCGACATGTTGCGCGCAGCCAACGAACGCATGCGGGCGAGGTCGACGCAGCCGAAGCCAGAGCCTCCACCGGAACCCGCGATCGAAGTAGTCCAGACAAACGACGCTCTCGCGCTCGTTCACGTGCCGTTCGACGGCGGGCACCTGGAAGCCGTCCGCAAGCCAGACGGGACCATCTGGGCGGGCGTTCGTCGAGCCTGCGAAAACTTGGGCGTGAACGCAGACGGACAACGCGTGAAGCTGCAAAACGCGGCGTGGGCGTGTACAGAGATGATCTCTGTGCAGGATGCAAGTGGGCGAATTCAGCCAATGTTCATGCTTCGAGCCGACTGCGTGGCGAAGTGGGCAGCGGAGATCGATGCCAACCGGGTGCGTCCGGAGATTCGACCCAAGCTCGAACGGATGCAGGCAGAGGCACGCGATGTTCTTGCCGCGTGGTTCACCCCCGGGGCGGCGCACTCTGCCGGAGTGGACGTGGAAGCCATCGGGGCTGCGCTGGTAGCCACCGGCCAGAAACTGAGGGCGCACGATGCGTCGTTGGCTCGCATGGGCGAGGACGTGCGGGTGGTGATGAGTCTTGCAGGTGAAGCGCAGCGCGAGGTCAAGGAGAAGTACGCGGATCTTGATACCAAGCTACGGCAGATCGCGTCCACCATGCATCCCCGCAAGAAGCGCGCGGTGTATGGGCAACTCGGGTTCCCCGCCGTCAGGCAAGCGATCATCGATCTGCGTCGCGGTGACTTGTGCCAATGGGCGATGGAAATCGTCAGGCGCACCGGGCGCGATCCAAACGAGTGGGTCGAGGACCGAACGTTGTTCACGAAGATTCACGGCCACGTGTTCACGCGTTGTCGACAACTGGCGGAGTGCGCCGCAGGGGCAATGAAGTTGCTCACACCAGAGAACATCGAGACGATGGCGGCGATGCTCCCCGCTGCTGCGCGTCATGTCGGGCAGAACTATGGCGTCGAGCTTGGTGACTGGAAACCACCGGTCGGCGGCCGGGTCGTTGGAATCAGGGAGGCGAGGTAGCCAAAACGCACTGAGCCCCTGCAGCTTCCACCCTGCAAGGGCTCTCGACCCGCCTTCCCGGACGCGTCTCTTGGGCTGTATCCCAAGAACGACGGTCTGTCAACTCCGCGCTGGTTCGCGGGGATCGGAAGGTGCACATGGATTGGCAATCTGAGAACGTCAAGGGTGACCTGGGGTGGTATTATCTGAGCGCACCTTCGGAGTGCGGGGTCCGCTCGACACAAGCCGGATTCGAGTCGCAGATGGCCGCGCGTGCCCTGTCGGGCAAGGTCGACGGCACGATGCACGTCAAGGAAACGCGCAGCAGTCCCCACCTGGCTGAGCTGCCCGAAGACTTCGACGCGTTCCTCGAGCGGGCCGTTGCGGATCTTTCTCGCTTGG
>JBAZZY010000047.1 GCA_041658565.1 Actinomycetota bacterium
TGCTTCCGGATGAGCAGGTTCATCACCGCAACGGAGTTCGCGACGACAACCAGCCCGAGAACCTCGAACTCTGGGTCCGGCCGCAACCCTCGGGCATCAGAGCGACCGACGCTGTCGTCTGGGCAAGGGAGATACTGCGTCGCTACGAAGAGGGTGGGTCACACCTCCAACAACGCTCAACGAAACGCTGAGCGTTCTTGGAGGTGGCGGGAATCGAACCCGCGTCCTTTGATCTCGCCCCGAGGGCATCTCCGAGCGCAGCCGGCGGTTTGTTTCTCAGAGTCACCGCGCGCACCGGCGCGCTCGGCTCCTCCCAGCCCGGTAGGTGTTCCCCGCGGTACCCGGACACTCCCGCAGGGTGAGCCTGCTAGCGACGCCGCTTCCGAGGTCGCAGGCACACCTCGGGCGACGGCTACCTATTTCTAGGCGGCGAGCGCGACAGAGTCGGCGCTTATTTTGTTTTTCCGGCTTATTTACGAGGACACGGAAACCTCGGCTCGCTTCCCTCGATTCGATCGATCAAAGTCGAATCCATGCACCCCCTATGAAATTGCCAAGCACTTCAGTCTACGGGATAGCGGCGAAGACGCCAGAGCCAAATCTAGGTCCGGCCGCGCCTGCGGGCGCTCGCAGCCTTCGCCATCTCCCGCTCGGCGTCGCGTTTGGCGATCGCCTGTCGCTTGTCGTGAGTCCGACGGCCCTTGGCAAGAGCGACTTCCACCTTCACCTTGTTCTGCTTGAAATACAGCAGCAAGGGGACAAGCGTGTACCCCTGCTGCTGGATCTTCACGACAAGCTTCGCGATCTCGCCGGAGTGCAGGAGGAGTTTCCGCTCGCGAGTCGGCTCGTGGTTTTGCATCGAGGCCTGGGTGTACTCGGGGATGTGCAATCCGACCACGAATACCTCACCCCGGCGGATCACGGCGTACGCATCGGCGAGCGACGCCTTCCCCTCCCGGAGCGACTTGACCTCGCTGCCCACCAAAACGATCCCGGCTTCGTAAGTCTGTTCGATGTCGTACTCGTGGCGCGCGCGACGGTTCGTGGCCACGACGCCCTCGGATGTCTTCTTGCTCGCGCTCAAGGTAAATCAGATCCTAGAGGTGAATCGGATCCCGGGCGCGCTTGGACCTACAGCCAGCGAATCGGGTTAGACGGCTCGCCGTCCACGCGCACTTCGAAGTGAAGGTGCGGCCCGGTGGACCAACCGGTCGATCCGACGGCTCCGACGCTTCCGAGCGTCTTGACGCGATCTCCCGGGCGCACGTAGACCTTGCTCAAGTGTGCGTACATCGTCGCAAGCGACTTGCCGTGGTCCAAGATGACGACCAGGCCATACGCGCCCTTGTAGCCCGTATACAGAACCGTGCCGTACCGAGCCGCCTTCACCGTCGTTCCGCTCGGGGACCCGATGTCGATCCCGGTGTGCAGCGATCGGTACCCGTAGATCGGGTGCGTACGCCAGCCGTAACCCGAAGTGATTCGACCCGAGACCGGCCAGCGCAGGTAGCCGCCCTGTCCTTGGATGACGCCCTGGCCGCGTTGCTTTCCGCGCAGGAATTCCGCGATTGTGTCCGACTCCGCGATATAGGAGTCCAGGGCTCGCTTGTACGCTTCCTTCTGACTGCGTACCTCCCGAAGAAGGCCCTCCTTGTAGTCGATCTCCCGTTGAACCTGGTACTGCGCCGCCGCCCGCGCGGCGCGCGCGGCGGCAATCCTGGCCGCTTCGCGCGCTGCGGCGTCACGGTCTACCTGCAGGACCTGCTGACGCTCGGAGATGTCTGCACGCTGCTGCTGGATCGACTCCTTGGTCTTCTGGATGTCGGAGACAAGCCGCTGATCCGAGCGAACCACGCTCGCCTGATACTCATTCGCCGCAACGAGATCGCCCAAGCCGGACAGAGAGTCGTAGGAGTACGACAACTGCGACGGTGCATTGACGTAGATCTCGGCAACACGTGCGTCGAGGATCTTCTGCTGGGTCTCCAACGCGGCCAGTGTTTGCTCAAGCTCACGGGTCTTCTTCTGGAGCGAAACCGAAAGCAGGTCGATGCGAGACTCGAGCGCGCCTAGTTGCGCGCGCGCGTCGGCGAGTTGAGCCAGGATCGCATCGAGTTGGCGCTGCAAGTCGGCCTTGCGCGCGTCGGACGCCAGAATGCGCGAGACGAGGTCCCTCTCCTTGGCCTCGGCCTCGTGGATCTGGCGGCGCTTCTGCTCAATCAGGTTCTGTAACTCGCTCTGCCGCCCGCGGTAATCGGCGAACGCAGGCGCAGTCGGGAGCACGGCACACAGGACGGCGGCACACGCAATAGACGCGATGCTGCGTCGAAGAAACAACCTCACACTCCCCCCCACGTCCCTCTCCCAGGTTGGTGGTCTAATGCATCCTAGACTTGTCAGGTGGAACTCTGTCAACACCAGAAACAGGGTTCTCACGGATGATCGTCGCTTCGAGTGGGCAGCTTTAGTTCTCTGACCAGCCGAAACGGGTTCCTACACGTCGAGGAATCTGCGCAATCCGACCATGCTGCCGATCGCGCCGACCAGCATGCCGGACACAAGCAGATAGATACCTTGCATCCCGATGTCTCCGTAGGTAATGCCGAAACCGAGCGGCTGGAACTCCGCCGACCCCAGACTCGACAGAACCGGCTCGGCGGCAAACAGCAGCGCGATCGCCACGACCGCTCCGACGATTCCTTGGGCCACACCTTCCATCATGAACGGAACGCGAATGAACCAGTTCGTCGCCCCTACGAGTTTCATGATGCCGATCTCCTTTCGGCGGGCGAAGATCGCCATCCGGATCGTCGTCGCGATCAGGATCAGCGCCGCCAGTCCCACCACCAGCGCCATCCCGAGGGCCGCCGCGCGCAGCGTGCTCGCGAAGGCGAACATCTTGCGCAACGTCTTGCGCTCATCCCTGATCGTGTCGATCCCCGGGCGCCCTTGGAGCCGATCGCGAATGATCTCGAACTTCTTTGGGTCCTGGAGCTTCACCCGAAACGACTCCGGCAAGGCGTCGGGACTGGTGTTCTGCACTATCTCGGGGTCGTTGGCGAAAAGCTTCTTGAATCGCGTGTACGCCTCTTGCTTACTCTCGAAGACAACACGATCAACCTCGGGCATCGAAAGCAGATCGCGTTGCAGTTGGTCGCGCTCGTCCCCCGAGATGTCCCCGGCAAGAAACACCGCCACTTCCACTTTCCGAGTCAACAGATCCGCCGACCGCGTGACCGCACCGCGCAAGAGAAATACGCCACCGAACAAGAACAAAGACACAGCCACCACCATGACCGCCGCAAGAGTCATGAAGAAGTTGCGACGCATGTTGGTGAGCGCTTCTTGGGCCGCATACTCGATCCGGATCGCCATGGCTACGCGTACACACCCCGGGACTGATCGCGGATGACGACGCCCTTGTCCAGCTCGATCACGCGCCGACGCATCGCGTCGACGATGGTGTGATCGTGTGTGGCCATGACGACGGTCGTTCCACTTCGGTTGATGAGGTCGAGCAGCTTCATGATCTCGACCGAGGTCGCAGGGTCGAGGTTTCCGGTCGGCTCGTCGGCGATCAAGATCTGCGGCCGATTGACGAACGCGCGCGCCACCGCCACGCGCTGCTGCTCCCCGCCCGAGAGTTCATCGGGGAGATTGCCGCTCTTCTCGCCGAGCCCGACGAGGTCGAGTACCTCGGGGACCTGCTTGCGGATGACCGATCGCGAAAGTCCGATTACCTCGAGTGCGAACGCCACGTTCTCGAAGACCGTCTTGGCCGGCAAGAGCTTGAAGTCCTGGAACACGCAGCCGATGTTGCGCCGCAGCATCGGGATCTTCCAGCCGGCGAGCTGGGCGATGTTCTTCCCGGCGACGAAGATCTCTCCGGACGTCGGCTGGTCTTCGCGCAAGATCAGACGCATGAAGGTGGACTTCCCCGACCCCGAGGAACCCACGAGGAAGACGAACTCCCCTTTTTGGATGTCGACGGAGACGTCGCTCAGTGCGACGACGTTCCCCTTGTAGATCTTGGTGACGTTTACGGTTCGGATCATTCGACTTTCGCGCATGCAGAAAGCGAACGCGCGCCCTCGGAATCACAAAAGGCTAGCAGAGGCCCAGAGGCCCGGCAAAGGCCGCGGGTAGCGATCAGCGCCCCAAGAACTCTCGCGCGCGCTCCGCGATGCGCGCGCCCGACAGCCCGTATTTGTCATACAACTCGGCGGTCTCGCCGGATTCGCCAAAGGAGTTCAACCCGACGCGCAACAAGCGCGCGCCGACGCCGGCTTCCGCCATGACCTCGGCGACGGCACTGCCCAGACCGCCGTTGACGTTGTGATCCTCGGCGGCGATGACTGCGCCACACTCCCGCGCCGCCGTCGCAATCCCGTCGCCGTCGATCGGCGCGATTGTGTGGACGTTCAGTACGCGTGCCTGAATCCCGTCGGCGGCAAGCAGTTCCGCCGCGACAAGCGACTCCTGCACGAGAGCCCCGGTTGCGACGAGCGCCACATCTGCACCCGGCCGCAGAACCTCGGCCTTACCGAACTCGAACCGATACCCCTCGTCATGAACCGATGTCGTTCCCTGACGCGTCAAACGTAAGAACGCGGGACCTTCGTGATCGAGCAAGTACTCAACCGCGCGGTGGGTCTCGATCTCGTCGCAAGGCTGAATGATCGCCATCCCGGGAAGCGCGCGCATGGCCGCGACATCTTCGAGCGCCATCTGGGTTCCGCCGTCGTCACCGATGCCGATCCCGACGTGCGTACCGACCAGGCGGACGTTGCTGCGGTTGTAAGAAACCGACATGCGCACGGTCTCCTGGCGCCCGGTGATGAACGCCGAGAACGAGCACGCCCAGGGGACCTTGCCGCTGAGCGCAAGGCCCGCGGCGATTCCGATCATGTTCGCCTCGGCGATCCCGACGTCGATGAAGCGGTCGGCGAACTTCGCGGCGAAGTCCTCAGTGTGGGTGGAGTTGCCGAGGTCGCCCGTCAACACAACGATGCGAGGATCCTCGCCGAGTCGGAGGATGGCGTCGCCGAAGGCCTTTCGCGTCGCGACGGCCATCAGATCTTCCCCTGGATCTCGGCGATCGCTCGCTCGCCCTGCTCCGCGTTGGGAGCCTTCCCGTGCCAGTTGTGGTCCAGCTCCATCCAGGAAACGCCCTTCCCCTTGATCGTGCGCGAGATGATGACGGTCGGCTTGCCCTCGAACGCCTTCGCGGTGCGCAGGGCGTCGACGCACTGTGCATGATCGTGCCCGTCGATCTCGATGACGTTCCACTTGAAGGCTCGGAACTTGTCGCCCAGTGGATCCAAATCTTGGATGTTGCAAACCAGTCCGGTCTGCTGCACCTGGTTGCAGTCGATGATCGCGGTCAGTCCGTCGAGTCCGGCGTTGCCGCAGGACATGACGGCCTCCCAGACTTGGCCCTCTTGAGACTCACCGTCGCCAAGCATGCAGAACGTGTGCCACGCGGCGCCGTCGATACGTGCGGCGTGGGCCATACCCG
Organism: Actinomycetota bacterium; assembly: GCA_041658565.1. NCBI lineage: Bacteria > Bacillati > Actinomycetota > Actinomycetota bacterium. The sequence goes on from JBAZZY010000047.1 coordinate 5,519, forward strand.
CCGCCATCGAAAGGCCCTGCCCGAGCGACCCGGCCGAGACTTCCACCCCGGCCAGGCGAGTCCGGTCCGGATGCCCCTGCAGCGCGGAACCGAGTTTGCGGAACGTTTGGAGCAGGTCGTGGGGGAAGAAGCCGGCGCGCGCCAGCACCGAGTAAAACCCCGGCGTGCAGTGACCCTTGGACAGTACGAAACGGTCGCGGCCGAGCCAGTTCGGCTCTTCGGGCCGGTAGTTCATGATTCCGCCGAAGTACAGGCAGACCAACAAGTCGATCTCGGAGAGGGAGCCGCCGGGATGACCCGATCCGGCCTCAACAAGCGTGCGGATGATGTCCACCCGCATCTCCTTCGAGACGCGCTTCAGTGATTCGATATCTAGGGTTTGGACGATTCCAGACACGCAACGTCCTCCTGCGACGAACGGGGACCGGGAAGGCACCGGAACTCTACCAGCACCTCGCCCGCTCGATTAGTCCGCGGCCGGCGCTCGGGACCGCTGCCACTCCAGGAACGCCCGAATAAATTCGTCGATGTCCCCGTCGAGAACGGCGTCGATCCCCGAGGTCTCCCGCCCCGACCGCACGTCCTTGACCATTTGGTACGGCTGCATGACATACGAACGGATCTGACTGCCGAAATCGATGTCGCGCCGCTCCCCTCGCAACTCGTCGAGTTTCGCTGCGCGCTCCTGACGCATCAACTCGGCAAGCTTGGACTGCAGAATTCGCATCGCAACCGCCTTGTTTTGTAACTGTGAGCGCTCAGCTTGCGCGGTCACTACGATCCCCGTCGGCAAGTGGGTGACGCGAACCGCGGAGTCCGTGGTGTTCACGCTTTGCCCACCGGGACCGCTGGAGCGGTAGACGTCGATCTTGAGGTCATCCTCGGGGATGGCCACCTCCACATCCTCGTCGAGGATCGGAACGACATCGACTGCCGCGAACGAAGTGTGGCGTCGCTTCTGGGAGTCGAAGGGCGAGATCCGCACCAAGCGATGCACGCCGCGTTCGGCCGAGAGCATCCCGTAGGAGAATCGACCTTTCGCGATGAAAGTCGCGCTCTTGATGCCGGCCTCGTCGCCGGGCTGACGATCGATCACCTCGATATCGATACCACGGCGCTCCGCCCAGCGCAGGTACATCCGCAGCAGCATCTCCGCCCAGTCCTGGCTCTCGGTTCCACCGGCACCGGGATGCACCGAGACGACGGCGTCACGCTCGTCGTGCTCGCCGCCGAGCAGCGTCCGCACTTCCAGTTCTGCGACTTCCGCGCGCAACGAATCGATCCCGGAGCGCAACTCACCCTCGACGCTTGCGTCCTGCTCGGCGCGCGCAAGTTCGTCCAGCGTCTCGAGGTCCTCGTGACGCGAGGCCAAGCGCTCGAACACCGACACGTCGTCTTCGAGGCGTGCGAGATCACCCAGCAACTTTCGGGCTTGATCGGGGGTGTCCCAGAGATCAGGCACGGAGGCCTTCTGTTGCAGTTCGGAGATCGTGCTGCGCTTCGTGTCTACGTCAAAGATAGGCCCTGGCATCGGCGATGGCCGACCCCAAGACCGCGATCTCCGAAGAAAAGTCTTGAACCATGCGCGTTATCCTACCGATTCGCGCGCGCGGGAGACGCCGCTCCAGTACGCGAGTCTCAAGACGGACGAGCCGATGCGGTCTGATCGGCTACTTCGCGTCTGTCGTTCCCGAGGTGGGGACTTTGCTCAGATCGATCGGGATCGGACCCCCCGACACCGGGGACACCCATACGACGGGCCCCCCTCCCATGCAGTCGTCGCGCTCCGGTCCACCGTTGGGTGGCGGCGGCGCGACCGATCTGCCCGGTGACGCCGTCTCGGTTGGACAGGGGGGCAGCGTCGCGGGGTTGAAAGGAGGTGGAGCCTCATCCGCCGAGACGGCAACCAACGTTCCGGCCGTCAGTCCTGCTGCGACGATGATCATGCCGACAACAACGCCAACCAGCTTCCTTCGTCGCGCGCTCATTGCTCGCTACTTGCCGTCTGTAGTTCCCGAGGTGGGGACTTTGCTCAGATCGATCGGACCCCCCGACACCGGGGACACCCATACGACGGGCCCCCCTCCCATGCAGTCGTCGCGCTCCGGTCCACCGTTGGGTGGCGGCGGCGCGACCGATCTGCCCGGTGACGCCGTCTCGGTTGGA
>JBAZZY010000048.1 GCA_041658565.1 Actinomycetota bacterium
GACGTGAGGGGGCCAGCGGGAGATGGCATTGACATCCTGGACCCACATGTTTGCGGGAGAGCTGCAGAACTCGCGGCTGGAACCGACGCTCGCCTTCGGCTCGCGCGGCTCAGCCGCAGAACGTTATGCGTACCCGCCGCACTTGCAAATTTCGCTGCTAGGTTCCACCATGCACCCATGAGCGCCATGCCCCTAGAGGAGATTCGCAAGCTTCCGATGGAGGAGCGTCTGCGCCTTGTCGAGGATCTCTGGGAGTCGATCCACGACGAGAGCGACGCGATACCGCTCACGCGCGCCCAGAGGGAAGAGCTTGAACGTCGGCTCGCTGCCCATAGGTCTGATCCTGCCTCGGGTGATGACCTGGCAACCGTTCTGGCGCGCATCCGCGGCGCGTGAGCCTGCATGTTCGCCTTGCGCGGGAAGCGGAGGCCGATTTACTGGACGCTCACGCCTGGTACGAAGAGGCGCAGCCGGGCCTTGGGGCGCTCTTTCTTCATTCCGTCGAAGCAGCCCTTCTTCATGTCGCGGAGCATCCACACTCGGGGCGAACCGTCGCTGGCGACATCCGAAGGGTACTTACTCACCGATTTCCCTACGGGCTTTCCTATGTGGTGGATGACGGTGAGATCTTCGTCCTCGGCTGCTTTCACCTCCGGCGCAGTCCCGACGTTTGGAAGTCGCGATCGCCGAGGTCACCAGACGCATAACTCGGGCGTTCAACCGCCGCGGGTCGCTGCGCGACACCGCGCTGCCCAACCCGCGGCTCAGCGGACCGTTCGCCCGCTGCGCGGGCGTCCGGCCGCTGAGCCGCCAAATCGTCGTTCTGCCGACTAAGTGTGATGCTGACCGACAGGCAACGCGTCATGGTCATCGGATCCGGTGGCGCCGGGAAGTCGACCTTCGCCCGGCGCCTGGCAGACGTGAAGCAGCTTCCCCTCGTCCACCTCGATGAGTACTACTGGCAGCCGGGTTGGGAACGGACGCCGACCGAGGAATGGAATGCGAAGGTCCACGAGCTAGCTGCCGGTGACTGCTGGGTCATCGACGGCAACTACACCAACTCGCTGCCTATCCGGGCGGCTCGCTGCGACGCCATCGTGTTCTTCGACTTCCCGCGCTGGCTGTGTATCTGGGGCGTGCTCAAACGGCGCATCCTGGCGCTCTTCGTCGAGCGTCCGAATGTCGCGCTGGATTGCCCTGAGCGGTTGACCTGCGAGTTCTTGGCATGGATCTGGAACTATGTGGCCGTCTCGCGGCCACGCGTGCTGTCATGCATCGCCGGTGCGGGGAAGGACGTCGAGGTGATCACAGTGCGGAGCCGAGGCGCCGTCCGGCGCGTTCTTGCGTCGGCGGCACACTCGCGGCAACGGCAGAACTCGCGCGTACAACGGACGCAGCGCGATGCGGCGCCGCTGACGCGCAGGGTCGTTAAGCGGCCATGAGCGATGCGGGTTCCGACGACGTTCGCGAGCATCGTGATTGGCTCGCGTCCCTCGTTCCGATTCCCGAGCGCGGCCTCTGGGTCGATCTCGGCTGTGGCCGTGGCGACGATGTGCTGACTGTTGCGTCTCTCCAGCCCTCCGCGGACTTGCGATTGATCGGGATCGACTCGTCCATGAACGCCATTGCCGCCGCGCGGTCCGGCCAGGCTGCGAGTGATTCTCGGATCGAGTTCCGCGCCGAGAAGATCGAGGCGGCCCTTCCCTTCGCCTCGGGCTCTGTCGATGTTGTGTTCTCTAACAACTTGGTGGAGTGCCTGTCCGATCCGGAGTTCTTCGCTCGGGAGATCGGCCGGATACTCAAGCCTGGTGGTTGGGCGATTGCCGCCCACTGGGATTGGGACTCCCAGATCTGGGACGCGCACGACAAGAGCCGAGTGCGGAGACTCGTTCAGGCCTTCGCGGACTGGCAGCAGGGGTGGATGGATCATTCAGACGGGTGGATGGGGCGGCGGCTCTGGGGAGTGTTCAATGGCTCCGGTCTGTTCCGCGGCTCCATCCATGCGCGGGTGATGACCAACACGACCTTTGCGCCGCCCTGGTACGGGCACGCCCGCGTTCAGGACCTCGGCGCGCTGGTTCAACGGGGGTTGGCCAGCGAGGCGGACTACACTGAATTCGTCTCGGAGCAGGACGACCTCAGCGCGACGGGGAAGTATTTCTATGGCATCACGGGGTTCGCCTACGTTGGCAAGCGGACGTCCTCCGCTTAACCCGCGCGCACGGCGGACGCCGATCGCTTCGCGATGCGGCGCCGCTGATGCTGAGCGTTCTACGGACAATGGGTCGAGGCACGTGTCGTTCGCGCGACCGTCGGCGATCCACACCAGACGATCGTGAGGCAGAGTGAGCGCTGATTCGCCGGGCCAGATCGTCATCCTGAACGGGGTGCAGCGATCGGGGAAGACGAGCATTGCGCAAGTCATGCAAGACAAATTCCCCGGCGTCTGGATGAACATCGGCGCCGACGCCCACATCAGGTGCACGCCGCCCGCCTTCCGTCCGGGAGTCGGCCTCCGAGCGCAGAGACCCGAGTGGGCGAGCACTGCTGCCGGGCGCGTGTCCTTGGATGTCTTGGAGGAATACGTACCGGTGCTCTATGCGGCTCTGTGCGAGTCCGTCGCGGCGCACGCGCGGCTCGGGCTCAACGTGGTGGTGGATGTTGGCCATCACGACGCCTACTCAAAGCCGTTGGGCATCCTGCCGGACTGCGCTCGACGCCTCGCCGGTCTTCCCGTCTTGTTCGTCGGCGTGCGATGCCCGGTCGATGTCTTGTGGGAGCGTCGCGAGGCGACGTGGGGGCAGGTCCGTGGTGAGGTCGACGCCGGCGTCACAGGTTCGGTGCATCTTGGTGTCGATGCTATTCACGCGCACGGCGGCTACGACCTTGAAGTCGACACCTCCGCGCTCAGTCCCGAAGCGTGCGCGGAGTTGATCCGCAAGCGGCTTGCGGAAGGACCTCCGGGGTCCCGGTTCGCCGAGATCGCCGGGAGGGAAAGTGAGGATCGGAACCCGACCTTCGACCCGAGGGTGGCAGTAAAGTAGATTGACATGACGGCTCGCTACAAGATCGCTTTGCACCGCTCGGATGAGGGTGTCGCGGTTTCGGTGCCTGGTCTTCCTGGATGCTGGTCGCGGGGTAAGGATGAGGACGAGGCCATCGAGAACATTCGCGCCGCCATCGAGGCGTATGTCGCAGTCGCGGACGCGCAGCTCGAGGGATCTGAGGTTCGGGAGATCGAAGTCGTCATCTGATGCCGAGCATCCCCGGCGTCTCCCACCAGCGCGCGGTTCGCGCTCTTCGCAAGGCAGCTTTGAGATTGTCCGCGAGGGAAAGCACATCGTCATGTCGGATGGCCGCCGCATCTTGACTATCCCTCTCGCCAACCCGATCAGCGTGTTCACCATGGGCGGTATCGCGCGGGACGCGGGACTAACCGTCGACGAATTCCGGGAGTTGCTGTGACCGCTTCCTGCTGCAGAGCTCGTCGTTGGACCCGACCGACTTCGTCGGGCGGACAGCCGCAGGATCGTTCAACGGATCGAGGATGAACGAGAACAACATGTTCGGACCGAGTGATCCAACCTGGTTTTACGCATGCGCCATCGTTCGCGATCTCGACACAGGAAGGCTGTTGCTCGAGCATCGAACAGACGACGCACCAGTGAACCCGGGACAGTGGGGATTCTTCGGAGGCGGCGCCGAGCCCCGGGAAAGCCCCGAGGCGTGTCTGCTGAGGGAGTTGAAGGAAGAGCTCGATGTCACCCTGCAGGTGTCCGACCTTTCCGCATGGACCAGTTACGTCAATCCACGCACGTCGCGGCGTCGCCACGTCTTCGAGGTCACAGCAATTCGTGAGTCTTCGGCTTTGGCTCATACGGAAGGGGCAGGTCTGGGATGGGTTGACGTCGAAAGCGCCTTCCAACTTGGTCTTTCAACAAGCACAAGAAGGGACCTCGAGGCTTACGCTAGGGGAGCGATAGCCGTTGAACCCGCGGTTGGAGCAGACGCTCGCGCTGCTCGACTGCCAAATCGTTCTACGGATTCTCCTTTAGAGATTCCCTGCGCCCCTTGTAAAGTGGTCAGATGAGCAACGAGTACACGGCCGTCGTTCGACGGGAAGCGGATTGGTGGGTCGGCTGGGTCGAAGAGATCCCGGGCGTCAACTCCCAAGGCGTGACCCGAGAAGAGTTGATGGCGAACCTTCAATCTGCGCTCGCAGAAGCTCTCGAGATGAACCGGGAGTCTTCGCGCGATGCCGCAGGTGACGAGTTCGAAGAAGTCAAGATCTCGACTTGAAGCGTCGCGCGTTTCTCGCCCACCTGCGTCTGAATGGTTGCGAACTTGTGCGCGAGGGTGCAAAGCATTCTTGGTGGGGCAACGCCGCTACCGGTGCCCGGTCTGCCGTTCCGCGACACAACGAACTCAACGACCTACTGTCCAAGAAGATCTGCAAAGACTTGGGGGTGCCACAGCCGTGACCGTAGACCTGGCGTTTGCAGCCGACGCTCGCCCTACGGGCTCGCGCGGCTCAGGCGCCAACTCGGTAGCCATGCCGGCGGTCAGTGTGCGTATCGAGCCTCTCGCGGAAGTCGATCTCCCTGCTGTCGCTCGTCTCTACGAGCAGTTCTGGGGCGAGCCATCCGATCTCGAGCGCACGCGTGCGACGCTAGGGCACCTGCAGGGTGATCCCGACTACCTGTTTCTCGTCGCGCGGGAGGGTGACGAAGTCGTCGGCACTGCCCTCGGCATCGTGTGCCACGAGCTCTACGGCGACTGTCGGCCCTTCATGGTCATTGAGGACTTCGTTGTCGATGCGGGCTCACGGCGGTTTGGCGTGGGTGGGGCGCTCATGGAGGAGCTCGAAGCTGCGGCGGCGGCGCGGGGCTGCAGCCAAGTCATCCTTGTGACAGAGGCCGAACGAACTGATGCAGTCGGCTTCTATGAGTCGCTCGGCTTCGAGTCCGGTCCGTATCGCGGCTTCAAGAAGCGGCTGTGAGATGGCTAACCGGCGCGTTCAACGGACCGCCCGCCCGCTTCGCGGGCGTCCGGCCGCTGAGCCGCCAAGTTATGCGGGCGTAGGCTGCGCATGTGAAAGTCGCTGAACTCATCCAGTTGATCGAACGCGATGGTTGGTACCTCGCCAGAACCCGGGGTAGCCATCGCCAGTTCAAACACCCTGCGAAGCCGGGCCTCGTGACGATCGCGGGGAAGCCGAGCACTGACATCCCAAGGGGTACACTGAACTCAGTTCTCAAGCAGGCTGGCCTCAAGGAGTCCTAGGCGATGCGATACATGGTAGTTCTGGAGCACGGGGAGAGTGGATGGGGCGCGCACGTGCCGGATCTTCCCGGGTGTATAGCCGCCGGGGAGACGCGTGAGCAAGCGCTCGACCTCGTCCGAGAGGCGATCCAATTCCACATTGATGGCCTCAAGGAAGAGGGACTCCGCGTGCCGGAGCCGTCCAGCGAAGCTGAGATCGTCGAGGTCCATGCCGCATAAGGTCGAGTGCTGTATCCACTGGTAGCGACGGTACAGCCGGGGCGGCAGAACATCCTGCCGCTGTGGATTGCGTATTTCCTTTTCACGCTCGTGTTTCCAGCTTTGGGGATCGGGCTTGTGGCCGACCACTTCGGACGGAGTTTTTGGCGCTGGGGGCTTCTTGGGGCACCGTTGTCTTCGCCGGAGTTACGCTCACCGTCTTGACACTCACGGTATGGACCCCGTGAGGCCGCACAACTCGCGCGCACAATGGACGCCGATCGCTTCGCGATGCGGCGCCGCCGACGCGCAGAATCGTCATATGGACCGGTCATGAGCGAGCCGCACCTGTGGGTAGTTTCAGGAATCCCCGGCGCCGGGAAGACCACCGTGAGCCGTCTGCTGGCGCTCAGATATCTGCGAGGCGTACACGTCGAGGGCGATCTGGTTGGGCACCACTTCATCGTTTCCGGTCTCGTTGCTCCTGATCATGAACCGAAAGACGAAGCAGAGGCACAGATCCAGCTTCGCAGGCGCAATATCACCCTGCTGGCAAACTCCTTCCTCGACTCTGGCTTCTCCGTCGTCGTGGATGATGTCGTGGTATCCCAGTCCGTGCTTGACCGGTATTCGGAAACCCTGCAAGCGCCCATACGCTTCGTCCAACTCTGTCCGGCGCTTGCGGTCGTTGAGGCGCGGGACCAGGGTCGCCACAAGCAGGTACTTCACCTCTGGAAGCACCTCCAGCAGGAGCTGGAGGTGATGCCCCGAAACGGTCTTTGGGTCGATTCATCGAGCATGTCGGCAGAAGAGACAGTGGACGTTCTCCTTCAGAGAGCAGACGATGCGAAACTCGCCGCACGATTGGCGACGTGATGAGGCGCCATATGGCTCGACGTTAGACCCGCCCGGCTTCGCCGGCGGGTCAACGCCAGAGGCGTTGAACGGATTACTGCGAGGGGGTGGGGGGAGTGGCACGCGGTCAGGGGCAGGGACGTGACGGTGGTCGCATTGGACTTCTGGACCGTGGGCAGCTAGCGACCCTGCTGGCCATTCCCGATCTGCCCTCGCGCCTTGAGGAGGTCGACACGCTCGTTTCCGGCGCGCTGAGCGAATTCAAGGCTGCACTTCGACCGGAGGTCTTCGCCTTTCTTACGGGTCCCGCGAAGCGGATCCGAGCGACGCTGACCATCGCGTGCGCCCAGCTAGGAGGGTCCCATGACGCCCGCGTTGCGACAGCCGCTGCAATCGTCGAACTGGTCCAGATGGGCTCATTGATTCACGACGACATCATCGAGGAAGCATCTTCCCGTCGGGGCAAGCCCACGTTGAACTCCGTCGAAAGTACAGGCGTTGCTCTGGTGGTCGGGGACTTGGTTCTCGCAGAGGCCGGGCTCCTGGCAGCCAAGAAGATGCATAAGGAAGCTTCCGCTCTGATGGCCGACACGATGGCGCACATGGCTGCCGGGCAACTCGAGGAACTCCGGGATCTGATGAATCTCGATCGCACGCTCGAGCAGTACCGGGCCGCGACCGAAGCAAAGACGGGCACGCTGTTCGCGGCGGCCTGCCGTCTTGGGGGCATGCTGGTCGGGATGCCACCCCGGAAATTGGATGCGGTCACCGCGTTCGGGACTGCCTTCGGCGTCCAGTACCAACTGATCGATGACGTGCTCGACCTCATCGGGGATCCCAATCTGCTCGGCAAACCGGTCGGTAGGGATCTTGCGACCGGAACGTATACCGAACCGGTCATCCGCGCCTTGGCGAAACGGGGAGGCAAGACTCTCGCCGCCTTGCTCAAGCGCCGTCGTGCGGAAGACCTTGCCGAGGCCCTTGAGCGGGTAAAGAAGTCCGGCGCGGTCGAGGATGCCATCAAGGCCGTCACTTCACTGTCGTCGGAGGCGACTCGTGCCCTGAATCCGTTTACCAATGATCCGGTAGGTCGAGGGGACTGCCCCCGATCTGGTTGACTCGTAGCTTGTGAGCCTTTCACGCTGCAAGGGCTCCTTCGTACACGGCCTCAAACTCTACGGGAGTTAGCCGCCCGAG
>JBAZZY010000049.1 GCA_041658565.1 Actinomycetota bacterium
AGCCACGGCGATGACGTCGCGACGGAACTCCTCGGGGAACGCTTTGGGCATGGTGACCTTTCCTTCCGGTGAGGACCTAATCCTCACACATCAGGAGTCAACCGAACCTGGGGCAGTCCCGATCGTGGCAGGCGTCACCTCGTTTGATGGCGCAGAGGGGTCGCTGTTCCCCAGCGCGTTGGTTGCCACCACAGCGCAGGTGTAGGTGATGGCGTTCTTCAAACCGCCGACGGTCGCGGTTGTCTGATCGCCCGCGACGCTGGCCTCCTCGTGATCTGTGGCGTCGTTCTTGGCTGTGCACTTGGCGGTGTAGCCCGTGATCGGGCTGCCCTCATCGAAGGAAGCGGTCCAGCTCACTATCGCCTGGTGATTGCCGGCGGTGGCCTGCGCGTTGGTGGGTGGATCGGGCGGTCCCGCGGGGATCACTGCATTGGATGCCTCCGAGGGGGCACTGGTGCCGACCACGTTGGTGGCGGTGACCACGAAGGTGTAACTGGTGCCGTTGGCTAAGCCGGTGACCGTCGTGCTGCGCGCTGCGCCGCCGACAGTGGTGCTGGCACCTCCCGGCGATGCGGTGACGGTGAAGCCGGTGATCGGGCTGCCACCGTCGCCGCCCTGCGACCAGCTCACCTGGGCTTGGCGGTTACCTGAGGTGGCGCTGACATTGGTCGGAGCATCGGGGGGACGACAGGCTTGCACTTGATGGAAGCGCATCCCGTCGGCTCCGATGATCTTGGAGCCAGGAGGATCTCCCCGATCGGTTAGATGCACACTGATCGAGACCTGCACACTGGCGGCGTAGCGACCAAGACCAACCCACGCGTCGTAGTAGGGGCTCTGATCAATGACATGCTCGGAGGTGCCTGCAGCGTCTGAAACGATGTAGTGAGCGCGCGCGTTGGCGTGTTCGCGGGGAATGAAAGCATCGACGTCATAGATCCCGCAGACAAGGGGCGGCGTCCAGTCGGCACCGTTTGATTCAGAGCCGCCGTTGGAATAGGTGAAGCGCATCCGACCGACCACGCCGTAAGGCGCGCCGGAGTACCAGGAGGACAAAGGACCCGTGAGGCGGAAGTTCGGACCGCAATCGGGTCCGAAGACCTCGGCGGGGTAACAGGGCGGCGGGGATCCCCATTCATGAACCGCGGCCGCGTATGTGCCCGTCACATTCCCTGAAGAATCGAAGGTCAGGAACTGGCCAGGTTTCCTCGCGGTATACGACGCGGAGAACCTGTATCCAGGGATCGCATCCTGAGGTCGCGTGAACCCCAGCGCGGGCGCCCATGCAGCCACTTGCGTCATTCGTCCCACCGGGTCGGCGATTCGAGCGGCTACCAGGTCGGGATAGGCGGGGCTCCCATTGACGCCGTTGTAGAAATACGCGGGGAAGTACCAATTCTCGATAAGGGAGCGATCGTCTGGCCCGATCGCCGGCGGGTTCGAGCCACTGGAGCGGTTCCACGCGTTGTCGAGGATCTGCGCGCCAGCATCGATGTTGTACTCCATGTCGGTGGCGAGCCGGCGCTGGTCGAACTCCCAGTGTCGTGTGATCTGCATGATCCCGACGCCGCACAGACCGTCGCTCGACAAGACGATGGAACCGTCCGCGTTGTATTGAGACCACCGGCGTCCCGTGCCGTAGTCGTACCCCTCCCCGTAGGCGATCGCCTTGAGAAGTTGCGGGGGCATGTTGTGCGCAACTGCGACGCGCTCGAAGATGGTCGCCGTGTCCGCGAAGGTGGGATTGGTCCCGCGAACGTCGCTCGGGCACGCTGTGTCCGCGCCAGCTGGCACCGATACGAAGGCGAGACCGAGAACCAGCCCAACGAAGGAACCCCGGACCCGTCGTCGTCGTCTCGCGCGAAAAGCGTCCACCTTCAGACCTCCGAGATCGGTATCCGCACGTCGATTTCCGTGTTGTCGGATTCGAGAAACGTTGTCCGAATTCCTTCCTGGAGCGATGGATGGCTCGAAGGTATCAAAGCCCCAGCGTCGGGATCGTCGCCTCGCCGATGATCGGGGGCATCGGCTCGCATGCCAGCCGTGCCTCCACCCGATGGCGCCGCTTCCTCTCAGTCCGCAGCTCCTCCCGATGCGATCGAGTTGCTGTCTGACTTCACCAGCTGACATGGTTCGATTCCACGCCGTCGGTGGTAGTCACCCAATGGTCGGGGTGGTCGCCGGAGTAACACAACGTGCTGTCGCCCCCACTCCCCGAGGAGTTCATGCGGAGCGCCTGCGTGTAGAACCCTTGTGGGTCGACGGAATCGCGACACGTCACCGTCACTGATGCTCCGGCGCCAAACCCACTCAACGAGACCGCGTACCAGTACCCGTACTGTGCTGCGGCACCTCGTGACAGCGTCACGGTGCGCGTTGGAGGAGGAGGAGGAGGAGGAGGAGGAGGAGGAGGCGGAGGAGGGGGCGGCGGTTGGTCGCCTACGGCGAGAGACAGGGAAACATCGTTCGCGGATCTGTCGCCCGCCGAATCGATGATGCGCAAAGAGAACGTCCAGGTTCCGACAGCCGTTGGGGTCCCGGTGATTGAGCCGGCCCTGTTGAGCGCCAAACCAGGAGGCAGGGAGCCTGCGGAAACGTACCAGTTGTATGGGCCGTTGCCATCGGTGGCCGCGAGAGCCGTACTGTAAGCGTAACCGCGGTACGCAGAGGGAAGAGATGTGGTCGTGACGCGCGGACCGGCGTACGGACCAGGTGCCTGACCGACGCGGAACCTGACGAGGTCACGCCAGATCGGGCCCAACGTCGCGTGGATTCTCCAAACGTTCAGCGCAAAGCCGACGCCCGCGCGCACTCCTCCATCGACGCTCCACCAGGGGTTTGCTCGCAGGTCCACTCCAGCGACCAGGAACCCCTTGAGTTCTGCGTACGGGCCCACGACCCCGTAAAGCAACAAGTCCAACCGTGGACCAACTTCGATCTCGATTCCCGCGCGGGCACGTGACTTGACGGAACTGGTGAGGCTGACTCCCTTCTCGAAGTACGTCCCGCTCGTGCCATCCGCGTAGTAGATCCCCGCTTTGAATCCCGCGTCCACGGCTCCTCGGATAGAGATCCCACCATCGACGGATCCCGTCGCGTTGATTGCAAGCGATACGCGAGGAGTGATCCAAACAGGAACCGGGCCAACGGCGAACTCGATCGAGGGCAAGTTGATTCCGCCAAGGACTGCCTTGGCGTTGCATGATGCTGCAGCACTCAGAGCAGCCTCTGCCTCACCCCTAATCCCGCCTTCGACGTGGAAGTCAGCGTGCACGCCACCCCAGGGGGACCAGCTTGCTGAGAGGTAGATCCCTCCATCGATCCTCAGAGAAGCCGTGAAACGCGCCGCAACGCCAGATGAGCACGATAGGGATCCACTGCGAGGCAACGCGGAGCCGAATCCACTGTTGGACGAGACAGGCGCAGCGGCGACCGTTGGAGGTTGATCGGGAGGTGGGATCTCCTGCGGGCCCAAGGGCTCCGGCACTCCGGAGTCGAGGGGGAGTCCGTGGGAAGAGAAATCCGCTGAAGGAAAGAGATCGACGATGGTTCCTCGCTCCGCCTCGACCTGCTTTGACCCGTTCTCCCCGTCGACGTAGTCGACAACCGCTACGAACCCACCCTCAACGCCGTCCGAAGGCGGTAGCACCACGACATCGCCCCGGTCCAGAGTGGACGTCCCGGAGTAAGTGAACCCCGCCGTTTGAGAATCTGCCGTCGCCTGTTGTATCTCCGAGGCACTCGGCGTGTGCACGACGCCGTCGACAGGCTGATTCACTTCTGGCAACCGAGCGGAGAATCCAACCAAGTCGACGGAGAGATCCATGGGTCCACCGATGACTTCGGCGAGAAAGCTGGGGTTAGCGCCGGGAGCCACAATGGTCGTAGCGGAACATGAAGACGCGGCCCCGCACGTCATCACTGGGGTTGATGGCTGTTGTTCACCTTCGGCCCACAGGAAGACTTCCGAAGGGATCACGGCGCTTCCGTTTAGGTGAACGACGGCTGCCCGCGCTGCGAACGCATCCCGGGCGAGCCCGAAGGATTCGGATATGCGCGGCAACATCAGCCGGACCGCCACCGGCGCCACCTTCGGGTCGAGGGCGCGACCCAGAGTTGATTGCTCAGCCGAGGCGAAAAGTCTCGTGGGCGACGATGCGAATGAGTTCGCATCCGCGAATGCCCCGCGCGCGCTCACGGAGAGGGAGACGCTAGCGCCGGTGACGTGCACTTCATATCCCAGCGGACTGAGTCGGAGTACCTCGAACCCACTGGTTTCCAGATCATTGGGAAGCACCCATGAAGCGACGAGATCGCCACCGGCTTTGTCGAGCACCTCGACAACTGCATCACCTCCAGACGCGTGCGCGACGAAGCTGATCATCATTGGATTTGGCAAAGGTCCCGCCAACGCTGCCCGACTCTCAGGAGTCAGTTCTCCTGGCGCGTCGAGGCCGAAGCCAGACTGCGTGTCGAGCAAGACGCGATCGACGGCCGAATAGCAACCCCTCGCAGGAATGTACGCGACGGGCGCAAACGAGAGGTCCGCACTATTCGGGGAATCCATCGCCGCGCTCAAATCCAATTCAGAGCCGGGGTTCGGGATCGCAACCGTTTGTGCCGACGACCTCCCAGGCGTCGTTGCAAGCAAAGGCAGCGAGCCACCGCCATTTGAGCCAATCGAGAAATGAGCGGGACGAACAGAGCTACCCGAGGCGGACACCATCAATGCGAGTGCATCACCGGGCAGGATGTTCGTGAGATCTAGCCTCTGCGAACCCGCCTGGTCGAAGTGCAGCGCCTGGGCTGCACCCGCCAGAGGAACGACGCATGAATCGGCTGCCGATGGATTCGCTGGCGACGCATTCACTTGGGCGCACGTGAAGAGTGTCGCGATCACTAGAGTTCCAGCCAGGCAGCGGTTCTTCGCTGCGCTTCCCATTCCCTGCCGCATATAATCCACTCCCTCAGCGCTTTCCCGGTGAACCAGCGCGTTTGGATCCGGTCTGCGTTTCCTCCATCCGATTCAGTCGTCCATGTCAAGGCCCAGTCGATGTGTGCAATTCCTGGCGCTAGGGATTCACGACGTCCGGCAAGCCAGTCACCCACGGGAACGGTTTGGACGACGTCGTATCTGATGAGTTTCCAAGGCCTCGGATATTGCGGGCCGTGACCGCGTAGAAATAGGTGTGTAGCGGCAGCAGGCCCGCGTCTTCGAACTGCAGGACGTCACCGTTCACCGTGGCGACCGGCTCAAGCGAGTCGGGCGCGTCGCCGCGGAGGATCGTGTACTCGAGAACCCGCGCGCCGCGCCGCTGAGCCGCCTGCCAGTTGAGGTGGACCTCCCCGAGGCCGCTCCCTGGCGTGGCGCTCAACTGCTGCGGCACGCCCGGCGCTCTGATGGTGTAGCTGTCGGGGAACGTGAAGTTCACGTTCGGATCGTCCTCGACCGGGGCGATGAGGTTCGACAGAAAGCCGCTGAAGGTTGGCCCTGCAACAGCATGAACCTCGAGCTTGTGCGATCCGGTGTTTCGAGCCGCGACGACCATGAGATCCTGCTGGCCGTCGTGGTTCAAGTCCGCCACGAGGAAACTCAGATCGGAATCCGGATCCAACGACAATGGCGTCGTGTAGTCGCCCACCACATGATCGAAGTTCGGCCCCACAGTCACGTGGACCTCGATCGAACCCGATGCCGTATTCCGCGACTTCACGACGACGAGGTCGGGGATACCGTCGGCGTTCACGTCACCCATCGTGAAACTGAAGTTGCCGTCTGGGTCAAGTTCGATCGGGGTGACAATCGGATCTCCGATGCTGCTGAACGATGGTCCGGGGACAACTTGAACTTCTGTTGATCCCGACGACGTCCCACGCGACTTGACCACGATGAGATCCGGAAACCCGTCGTCGGTGACGTCGCCCATCGTGAAGTTGAAGTTGCCGTCTGGGTCAATTGGGATCGGCGTTGTCAGATCGGCAAGGCGGCGGTCGAAGGATGGCCCCGTGATGACGTGCACCTCAGTTGAGCCGGACCCCGTGTTGCGCGACTTGAGCGCCACAAGGTCGTTCACCCCGTCGCCGTTGACATCGCCCACGGTGAAGGCGAGGTCGCCGTCCGGATCTTGCTCGAGCGGCGAGGCGAAGTCTCCGCTGCGCCGGTCGAACGATGGCCCGGCGACGAGATGCGGTTCGGTGTGCGCCGATGCTGCGTTCCGAACCTTGAGCACGAAGAGATCGGCGATGGCATCGCCGTTGGAGTCGAGCGGCGACGCGGGCCGGATGACGACGACGTGTTTGGCGCCAATACCGACGTTGCTCCCAGGACCGCTGTTGATGCCGTAGGCGTAGACGTCCATGGAGCCTGCCGAAACCTTCAGCGTTGCGTCGAAACCTGTGTTCGGACCCGCCTCGGGATGTGCCGTCTTCACATCGGGACGCGACACTCCTGTTGGGATGGCGTAGCCCGGCGCACCTGAACCTGCGGGACCACCCACGTAGATGTGCACAGCGATCGTCGTTGTTGGAGCGTTCGGATCATAGGCCCAACCTCTGACGCGAATGCGCCCCGGAGCTGGCGCGGTTGCCGAATCGAACGCGCCGATCGGGTTCGGATCTGTGATGACGACATGCTTTGTTCCGATGGGGACGTTCTCGCCCGGCCCGATGTTGATCGCATAGAGGTAGACCTCGTTCGAGCCGGATGGCGCGTCGAATGTGAAATCGAAGCCCGTGTTTGGCCCGGCCGAAGGGTAGACGCCAACGACATCGGGTCGAGCGACCGAGGTCTGACCGAGTGCGTATCCCGGCGCGCCCGAACCCGCCGGCCCTCCAACGTAGGCGTGGATGG
>JBAZZY010000050.1 GCA_041658565.1 Actinomycetota bacterium
GGGTTGGCGGGCGGGGACTGCGGTGCGTGCGGCAATCGTCGTCGCAATCGTCGTCGCGGTGGGCGTGCCCTTCTTGCCGGGGTACGGCGACCCGCCGTATTTGCGATCCGCCGGCCCCGGCGCGCGCATCTTCTTCAACCCACTGGTCGCTATTCAACCCACGCTGCACAACGATGTCGATGCCGAGCTATTCACCGTGCGAAGCAACTTCCCGGCCTACTATCGCCTGACCGCGCTCGATCGCTTTGACGGCGCGTCGTGGACGCAGCCCAATGGCGGAAATGAGGTGAACTTCGGGGGACTCATCAAGCCGGACGGCCGATTCGCCGAAACGGTGCCGGTGCGTCAGGAGATCCGGATCACGGGACTGGCCGGGCCGTGGGTGCCGGCCGCGTACTTGCCGACCGTGGTCTCGGGCGTGCGCAATCTGCGATACCAACCGGAGACCCGGACGCTGTTGATGCCGCTTGGACTACGACCGGGAATGCGCTACACGGTCTTGTCTCGGGCCCCTGCTGTGACGCCGCAGAGGCTCGACGAGATTCGCGGGTTCGACCGGCGCGCGCTGCGACGGTACCTGGAGTTGCCGCGCGGCTTGCCTCGTGTTGTTCACGAGACTGCTATTGAGGTTGCGGCCGGACAGCCGACGCCGTTCCGACGTGCGCTCGCTCTGCAGAGCTACTTGCGTTCGTTCACCTACGACGAGAATGTTGCGGCCGGTCACGGATACGACACCATCGAAGAGTTCCTGACGAAGAGCAAGCGAGGGTACTGCGAGCAGTTCGCGGGAACGATGGCGGTGATGGCACGCGCGGTGGGATTGCCGGCGCGCGTTGCGATTGGTTTTGGATCCGGACGCCGGGGTACCGACGGCGTGTATCGCGTGACGACGCGTGAAGCGCATGCGTGGGTCGAGATCTACTTCCCCGGCGTCGGGTGGCTCGCGTTCGAGCCGACGCCACGACCGGGTGTGGCTGAGGTGCCGGACTACGCGGTGGGTGCGGGTGAGGCGGCGGGACTGGCGCCCGGGGCCGTTTCGCCGGTGTTCCCCACGGCCGCTCCGGGGATCCGCCCAACCGCACGTCCCAGTCCGGGTGCGCAAGCTGAGTCGCCGACTGCGCCCGCGCGCGGTGTTCGGTTCGGTCGTCCGTTGATCGCCGCGCTGACCGCGCTTGGAGTGGTGGTGGTTCTTCTGGCCGGTCGAAGGACGCGTCGGCGTCGGGTGCGCGCGCGCCCGGTGCGAATGGCGACGTTGAGCTGGTATGGGGACTTCCTGCGCTGGTGCGCCGCGGCCGGGCTGCGGCGCAGTCCCGGCGAGACGCCGCGCGAGCACGCGACACGCCTTGCGTCGTCGGCCGAGGGTGCCGGAGAGCCGTTGCGACGTCTGACCGAAGTCGTGGAACCGGCGCTGTGGGGCGGACCCGACGCCGCGACGCCCGAGGATGCCGAGCGTGCCGCTTCCGACGCGCGGCGCGCCTTGTCGGCGTCGCTGGGTCGCATGCGGCGCGCGCTGGCGTGGTCGGGCTGGGTGTTTCAGCGTGGATAGCGAACCTTCCGCGCGCCTCCGGCGTCGTTCAAGCGTGGGAGAACGGCGCAAGTGAGCGACCGCGAGACCGAGTTCCGGTCGTTCTTCGATGCTGAGTTCCGTTCCTTGCGGCGCATCGGGTACTTGCTGACATCGGATTGGACCGAGGCTGAAGACCTTGCACAGGAGGCGATGGTGAGGGTGTACCGGGCGTGGGCGCGCATACGCGAGCGGGAGCGTCCCGCGGTGTACGCGCGCGCGGTGCTCGTCAATCGTCATCGCTCGCTGCTGCGCCGGGCCAAGGTCGAAGCCAAGCATGCGATCGCTCGCCAGCCGGACACGCCGGCGGTGGTCGAAGGGATGGGAGAAGATCAGATTGTGGTGTGGGATGCGCTTGCGGCGCTGCCGCGGAGGGAACGTGAAGCGTTGGTCTTGCGCTACTACGAGGATCTGCCGCAGGCTGAGATCGCCAAAGTGCTCGGCATCCCGGTCGGCACGGTGAAGTCGCTGACCCACCGAGCACTTGGACGTCTGCGCGCGGTGCTCGGCCCCGACGTGCACGTTCCCGCGGAGGACAGATGAAGGGCGAAGATCTGATCCGCGAGACTATGCGGCGCGCGTCCGGCGCGGAGCCTCCCGTCGGGGAGGCCTGGGGACGTTTCGAGCGCGCAAGGCGGCGCGCGACGCGTGCGCGCACATTGGTTGTCGTGACGGCCGGCGCCGCCGCGATCGCCGCGCTGGTGTTCACGCTGCCCGGGGTGAACCCCGGCGCCGGCTCGGAACCGATCGGTCGCGGGAGCGAATCCCCGTCTCCGCGCCCGCGTGATCTGCGCGAGTACACCGACACATTTGCGGCCTATCGCTTGCGGTATCCGGCCGACTGGACGCAGTTCACAATGGACACGCCCGCCGGGCGCGCGGTGATGTTCTCCCCGGACGCCGGGGCCCCGGTCCCGAGCATCGACAAAGAGTGTGCGGGATGCCGCCCCGTGCTGGAGTCGCCCGTTCGGTACTACGTCCAGGTGCGCGCGTTTCCCGGATACTGCGGTCGGCCTTGGCGTCAGCGCTGGCCCGAGGAAGCTGTGAGCGGATGCGTCCCGATGTCGGAGTCGGTGACCGCGTACATGGACGCGCGCCGCACCGCCGGCGCGAACGTGACCGCGGGCAAGATCGACGTCGCCGGACGTCCGACCCTCGAGTTCGTCTCGGTGTTCCCTTCGGGACCCATGCCCAGTGCCGCGCGCGGTATTGACTACTGGTGCTCCGGCTGCCGTGTCATCGACTGGGTGTTCACATGGGGCCAGGGTTGGGTACTCGACGTGCGCGCCGTTGCCCCCGACGACGCCACCTCCGCGAACTACGACTCCGAAGCCGCCCGCATCCTCGCAAGCTTCGATGTCCCGGCGCGCGCCTCGACTCGTTAACCGGGCGCGCGCGCGTGATTAGGGAACAACTGTTATCCCGACCGACAGGTCGGGATAACAAACAAACAGCCACCCCAATGAGTCCATCAAACACCCTCCGACCGGGGACTGCGCGCAGTACCGAAAACCGACCCGCGCGCGCTATCCTGTCCGAGCGGAGCGCTATCAAGGTCCGCACAAATAGGAGTTATCTGCACGATGCACAGGGCTAGCCGGGTCGTCATGGTCGCCATCTTCTTGGCGTCTCTCGGCGCATGTGACAACACCCCGAGAGTTGCGGACGTGTTTCCCTGCGAAACGAAGACCTCCGATTCCAACAGCACGGTCATGATCATGGTTCGAGATGCGCAGAGCAGACCGGTATCCGGTGTGCTGCTCGCCCTGGACCCCTTCGGACGAGAGGCGGTCTCCAACCGGTACGGTGGCGCGTGCTTCGGGAACCTTCGGATTCGTGGTGGCGCGGATGAATGCGTCCTCGCTTCTCTGACTGCGACAAAGCGAGGTTTCGGGCGGTACCGCGTAGACAACATTGTCCTGGGTCGCCAACTGGGCCTATCCATCGACGTAGACTTGAAGGCTGACCCCGTGGATATTCACGGCCGACGGCCGAACGCGGCCACTTGTGCTATTTCTGCGTAGGGGGAACAGGGAATGGCCCAATCGCTGACCCGTAGGCAGATAACCAGCGGCCGCAGCGGACCGGGCACCGCTTCGCGGTGCCCGGCCGCTGAGCCGCCAAATCGTTGTGCTGACCAGATGGGAGGCATTTGATGAAGGCGTCATCCGGGCTGCTCCGGAGCGCCGCCGTGGCCCTCTCGGGGCTCCCGGCTCTTGTGATGATCTTCGGCGTTCTTCTGGTGACCGCAATCCGGCCTGCTGCACACCGGGGGGCGTTCCGCTGGGATAGCCCGAGCCAGGGCATCGCGGGTGGGGGGATCGCCTTGCTGGCTGCTTCGGGCGGCGCCTGGCTCATGGCAAGGACGCACCGCATGCGGATTCGGGCGGACGTCGCCTCGGTGCTGGCATTGTTGCTGACCGCGGCGGCTGCCCTGGGTGCGCTTCTCCTCCTGCGATCCACGAGTCTTCACGTGATGCCGATTGTCGAACGGGGGTTCTAGGCGGTGGGTGCCGGGTTGCAGCACAACTCGCGCGTGCAGCGGACCGTCCGCCTGCGGCGTCCGGCCGCTGACGCGCAGAATCGTCGTTGGGCGGACTGATGCTGGTTCTGTTCGACATTGACGGCACGCTGCTGGATGACGATGGTGCCGTGGAGGCGGGGCTTGGCGCGATCCATAAGGTAGTGGCTCCCTGCGAACCACTTGATGCCTTTCGAACGCGGTGGAACCTTGCTTCGGAGCGGGAGTTCGATCGGTTCCTCGCCGGGGAGCTTTCCTTCGAACAGCAGCGCATAGAACGGATCCGCGCAGTCGCTCAGTCGAGCCCGAGCGCTGAGGACGCCTTGAGCGTCTTCCAGGTCTACCTCACCGCCTACGAAGCAAGCTGGTCGCTGTTCCCCGACGTCATGCCCTGCCTGAACGAGTTGTCATCTCAGCGTCTGGGCGTGGTCTCCAACGGACATGGTCAGCAGCAGCGCAGGAAGCTCCTCGCCACCGGGATCCTGGAACGTTTCGAGTGTGTCGCCGCTTCCGCAGACGTGGGGTTCTCCAAGCCAGCTCCCCAGATCTTCCTGCACGCGTGTGAACTCCTCGGTGAAGACCCAGTGGGAAGCGTCTACGTTGGAGATCGATACGAGACCGACGCCCAAGGCGCTCGCAAGGCAGGACTTGTTGGGGTCTGGCTCGACCGGCGTGGCGAAGCCAACACTGAGCACTCCGGGCAAGTCATTCAATCTTTGGACCGCCTCCCATCGCTCTTGGGGCAGTGTGCGAGGCGTTGGCCATGATCCCTTCACAGACTTGTATGAGCCCAGTTGGTGCTGGCCGCCCAACCCGTCGCTGGACCCGACCGGCTTCGCCGTCGGGTCAGCGCCCAAGTCGTTATCCAGACTCAGATCGGGGGTGAGCCAGTTGCTGACGGCTGAGGGGTCGCTCAAGGTGTATCCCGCTGGGGGCGAGTCCGCGTGGGGAATCCTCGCGGTTGTCGCGCTTGTTGCTTGGCTTGTTATCGCCGTGTCGGCAGGTAAGGACATGAGTGATCGCGGACAGCGAGGCGGCTTATGGACGTTACTTGTGTTGGTTGCTCCGCCCGTGGGGATCCTTCTCTGGGCGGCGCTTCGCAGTAACTGGCCGAAGCTGCTGAAGGATTCAGGTGCTGGATACGGATGAAAGTCAACTGATTGGACGGATTCCCTCCTCCTTGGTTGAATCACCTGGGGTGCGGGTGACCCCGTAGCGAAGCGCAGGTTTGGGGCTGATGCCTGCCGCGCCGCTTGAGCGCCACGTGCGCTCAATGGATGCGCGCCCCGGTGGTGGCACCCGCGCCCTTCTTCTCTCCCGCTGGTCTGGTCGCTTTCCAGTCGGAGACCATGCGCGTGTAGGCGACCTCAGCCTGAGCGACTATCGCTCGCTCCTTGGCGATCATCGCGTCGCTGGCGTAGGTCGTGCCGCGCACCCCTCGCTTGGGCTTTGCGCCGGAGGTGAGCTCGAGCTTGCGCACCTTGGTTGCCACCATGCTCGGACGCGCGAACGCGTAGTCCTGACCCTTGCTCAACATGTGCCAGGCGAGCACCGTGAGCTTGCGGGCAACCGCGACCGCGGCGATGTTCTTACCGCGGCGCGCACCGATGCGTTGGGCGAAGGCGTGTAGCGGTCCGGGTGCCTTCGATGCGGTCCATGCAGCTTCGACCAGCGCCCAACGCGCGACCGAAGAGCCTGCTTTGGAGATGCGACCCATGCGCGCCGGCGCGATCCCCGACTGATGCACCGTGGGGTTCAATCCGAGGTAGCTCACCAGGTGGCGGGATGTTGGGAACCGTGAGACGTCACCGATGACAGACGCCAACGCCGAGGCGGTGAGCATGTCGATGCCGGGGATGGTCATGAGCCTTCTGATCACCGATGAGCCCAGCGCGATCGTAGCCAACGCCTGATCCATGACCGCGACCTCAGAATCGAGCATGTCGATCTGACGCAAGCATCCTGCGACCGTCTCTTGCTCGTCGGGTGCGAAGAGCTGACGCGCGAGCCAGGCGCGGCCGCGCACGCCGAACAGATCGGTGGCCGGCGGCCGAGCCGTGAGGGTGCGCATCAGCACCGCATGGATCTCGTTCTTGGCTGCGGTGCGCTGCTTGACCAACGCGCCGCGGCGCGAGACCCGTCGACGAAGCGCTCTGGTGTCCTCGTCGCCGAAGCAGACCTCGGGCAGGAACCCCGCCGCCAGCAACTGGGCGAGCACGCGGGCATCGATCTTGTCCGTCTTGACCCTGGCGTGAGCGATCAACTTCACCGCCAAGGGGTTGGCGATCGCGACACGTGCGACGTGAGGTTCCAGGATCGCCGCGATCGCGCGGGCGTTGGAGGTGTTCTCAAGCACTATCTGATCGGTCGGTCGAAGGTTCTTGGCGAAGCTGAACAGATCATGTGGCGTCGTTGGAACGCGTGGGGCGCTCGCGACCACGCCGTCGGTGATGATCGCGACCTCGCAGAAGTCACGATGAACATCTAAACCGATGCTGCGCATGGTGCACTCCTTTCCGTCGTTGCGGACGCGGGAGAACAGGTGGGCGAACGACACCTACGGATGCGTGCTCTCGGCACAACCGGGTCAGTCGCAGGGGCGGCCACATAACTCGACGAGCTCTCGGCTCATAGCCAGCTTCGGCCTGCCCTACCGCGTTCTCCCTCCAAAGCCCCTATCCCGGTGCGGTGACGCTACCATCACCGCGATGGATCGAAGCCTTGGGCATTTTCATACCGATAACTCG
>JBAZZY010000051.1 GCA_041658565.1 Actinomycetota bacterium
TCCATTTGCCGGCGAGATGCTGCCGGCGGACTTCGAGATGTTCGCATCGGTGTCGATGCGAACCGAGCGCGCGCCGCCCCAGTGAACGCGCGCGCCGAGCGGGGGTCGGTCTCGATCGTCGCGGTCGCGTGCGCGTTCGTGCTCTGCCTTAGTGCGCTCGCGGCGGCTGATTTCGGCGCGGTTCTCGTGGCGCGCGCGCGCGCCGAGGCGGCAGCCGACGCTGCGGCCCTGGCGGCCGTAGCCTCTCAGGCTCCGATCCTTGATCCGAACGGAGATCCATCCGCAGCGGCTCGCGTCGAAGCCGAGCGCAACCAGACGCGGTTGGTCCGCTGCGACTGCGTCGTGGGAACCGCCACCGCCGAGGTTGAGGTCGAACTGACGCCGCACCTGTTCTTCCTGCGAGAGTGGTTCGGCCGGACCGTGCGCGCCGTGTCGCGCGCCGAACTGGACCCGGACGTGCTCACTTACCGCCGGAGCGATTAGGCTGATCCAATGCCGATTTCACGTGAACAACTGAGGCTGACGCCCGCTGAGTTGGACGCACTCATGGATGCCGCGAAGACCCTCCACGCCGGGACGGTGTCGCCCAAGGGAATGCCGCACGTCGCCCCGCTGTGGTTCGTGTGGCGCGACGGAGAGATCTGGATCAACAGCCTTCGCCGCAGCCGTCGCGGCCGTGACCTAACGGCCGGTTCTCCCGTGTCGCTGTGCGTGGATGCCGGCGATGAGTACGGCGAGCTGCGCGGCGCAGTTCTTTACGGCGCGTTCACCGACGCGTCGCAGGATCCGGCGCTGCCGGAGATCTTGCGGGAGTTCTCGCGCCGCTACTGGGGCGGGATAGAGGTTCCGCAAATGAAGAGCCACGATTGGCTGCGGATGAAGCCGGAGCGCATCGTGTCTTGGGACTTCCGCAAGATCCCGAAAGGTCGGGACAAGAGGCTCGAAGCTTCGAAGCCCGACAAGGAGTGACCGCGAAGCGTCCGACGCACTGCCGTCGTTGATGGTGGTGGGGGGGAACCAGGTGCCCCTGTCGGCGCGCGCGCGCGGCTGGTACAAAGGATCGTCATGAGCGGGATCAACGGCATTCCGGGCGGAAGACGCGGCCAAGTGTGGCCGAGCACCGGCGTTGGCTCCCGGCCGGCCGCGATCGTGCGTCCCGAGCCCTTCGCGATGCGCGCCGTGGCCGCAGCCGGATTCTTGCTTGACGCCGCCAGCCGCAGGCGTGGCGGAAGGATGGTCGCCTGGGCCCTCGTAATTGCGCTTGCGGCCGGTGGCGCGGGACTTCTCGGATACCCGTTCGCGACCAACGTCTGGGCGGGGCGCATTCAAGGCCGCCTAGGCGCGGAATTCAAAGCGATGCAGACCCAGTCGCCGCAGGCGTTTCGCCGGACGATCGTCGAGGGTGACGCGCTAACAAGGCTCGAGATCCCCAGACTTCGCGTGAAAGTCATCGTCGTCGAGGGGATCAGCGGCAACGGGTTGCGCGCGGGCGTCGGTCACTACCCTTCCACGGCGCTGCCCGGAGACCCGACCGGAAACATCGCCATTGCGGGTCATCGCACCGGATTCGGTGAGCCGTTCCGTCACCTCGAACGCATGCGCCAGGGTGACAAGATCATCTTGACCACTCCGTTCGGACGGTTCGTTTACGAGGTGATGGGTCCCTTCGACGGGCATTCAAATCCTTGGATCACCGAGCCGACGGATTGGAGCGTCATCTCCCCGACCCCGGAACCCTCTTTGACTTTGACGACGTGCGACCCGCCGCGCACGACGAAGAACCGCTTGATCGTGCGCGCGGCCTTGGTGGACAAGGAGATGTTCGGCTGAGGTCGATTTCCGGGCAATTCGGGCGAAGTCCTGGCGAATGTGTTCCGGAAACGGGAAAATGGGGTGTTCGAACATAACCGAGTGCCCGTGGCCACCGTTATACGGTTGGACCGCCGGGAAGGGACTCGAATCGTATGAAGCGTTTGCTCCTCGTTCGTTGCGCATCGCTCGCGGCTGCCGTGCTCTTTGGCGGTCTGGTTGCGATGCCCGCCTACGGGGCGCCCAAAGACACTCGCATCACCGCGGTCTTTCAGGGTCCGTGTGCGGGCGCGACGTGTAAGTCCGGTACCGACTCCGCACTCGACAACAATGACGTCGCGCGAAGCGCGGTGCAGGTGCAGATGGCCTCGTCCAGCTCGGTCGGTCTGGACTCCGCTCGCCTCGAGATGCGCTACGGCAGCGGCGCATGGATGTGTGTGAAGACATGGACGGTCGGGGGCGGGCGCGCGTTCAGCGCTCACTACGACTGGGAGACTCGTTTCCTGCCCAAGGATTGCTCGGGCGAGGGCGGAAGCGCGCTGTCCCGCAACGGCACGTACGCGTTTCGTCTGATTGCCGCCGAGCGCGTCTCCGGCGACACGCAGACCTCCCCCGTGTTCACAATTCGCGTTGAGAACCCCCCCGAGGCTCCTGAGTGGACGGCGAGCCCGAAGGTGACCGGCGCGAGTGAGTACAGCCCGCTTGTCGAGTTGAGCTGGCGAGCGAATTCCGAGCCGGATGTTGTCGAATACCACTACGCGCGCCTCAGTCCCAACGGTACCGAGGATGAGTTTGCGGTCAGCGCCGCGCACCCGGGCGGGCAGGGGTGCGACATAAGCGGAGACATCTACACGTGCTGGGATGACTACTTCCCGTCGAAGGGATTCGGGGGGACCTACACCTACGTCCTCATTGCGTACCGATCGAGTCCGGCGACGTCGGGCCAGTGCGCGCTGCCGCCGGGTGGGAAATGCGTTCAGTCGTCGGCAAGCGAGCCCAAGAACGCCTCGGTTGTCGAACCGAAACCGTCACCCACAGCCGTTCCGACGCCGACGAAATCGTCGTCCGCCGCGACGGCGACCGCGAAGCCTCGTCCATCCACGCGCGTCCTTGGAACTCGGACGAACTGGAAGGACTACTACACCGGTGAGTACGAAGAGAAGCTCCCTTACGCACCGCGGACCAAGATTGAACCCGTGCCCGGGTCATCGCGGTTCGATTCCGGAACTGCTTTGGCGGCTGCGCCCGAGTCGTCCGAAGGGGACTCGCGAAACGCGTGGCTATCGATTGCCGCCGGCCTCGTGATGATCCTGACGGCGTTGCACCTGACGCGCGCCCTCCGCCGGACCTGACACTCATTGGTGCGAATGCGGCGCGTCGCCGTACGATGGTAAAGCGATGAGTTCTCCTGTTCTGTGCACGTGCGGAGCCGTCCTGGTGGACGAGGTCACCGAGCGCGGCGTTCGCCCCGTCGGAAGCGATGCCGTCATCGTGTTTCGCCGGACCACCGACTACGTCATGTGTACGTCGTGCCTTGCCACCTACGACGTTGTGTCGCTGATTGCGCGCGCCAAGGATCGCGAGACGATCGAGCACCTAGAGAACATCGCGCGCGAAGTCGACGCCGCCGACGCCTAAGTCCGAGTCTGCTCGGAACTTCGCCTGCGCAGCTCTACCGGTTGCTCGATCCAACCAACTACTCCAAGTTCGCACGCCAACTGTTGTCGCTTCTGTATGTGCTTGGCTGCGATATCGAACTCGACATCTGCAAGCGACCGGTGACCGGCGTTACCGGATAGCCGGCGCCGTCCGACTCGACGGCTTCTGCTCGACCTTCCCGTTGTGGCCTTGGGGCGCGCGCGGCGGTAGACCTCGACCTATGCCGTCGGCCGGCGAGTATGGACGCCTGATTCCAGTGGGCAAACCTGGGCCCATCACCGCGCGCGCCGGATCGGGCGTGAAACTCCGCGAGTGCGTCGTGCAGGAACTCAGGACGCGCCACTACAGCCCGCGCACCGAGAAGTCCTACGTTGGCTGGATTCGTCGTTTCATTCTGTTCCACCGCAAGCATCCCGCGGAGTTAGACGAGGCCCACGTCAACGAGTTCCTTTCGGACTTGGCCGTAAACGGAAACGTCGCAGCATCGACCCAGAACCAGGCCCTTGCGGCGATCCTGTTCTTGTACGAGCACGTGCTGGGACGCCCGCTCGATCGGATCGACGGAGTCGTGCGCGCGCGCCGTCCCGCGCGACTGCCGGTCGTCCTGACGCGCCCGGAAGTCGATGCTGTGCTCGCGGAACTCAGCGGTACTCCGCGACTGGTGATCATGGTGCTTTACGGAACCGGCGCGCGCGTGACCGAGGGATTGTCGCTTCGCGTGAAGGATCTGAACTTTGATCGGGGCGAGATCACCGTCCGCGACGGCAAGGGTCAGAGAGATCGAGTCACCATGCTGCCGCGCGTTCTGGAACCTGCGCTCGACGCGCACCTGCAAGACGTTCGAAGGCAGCACGAGAATGATCTGCAGCGAGGATTAGGTCGTGCTCCGCTGCCCGGCGCGCTCGTGCGCAAGTACCCCAATGCCGACCGTGAGTGGGCGTGGCAATGGGTCTTTCCGGCGACGTCGCACTACCTTGATGTCGAGACCGGGATTCGTCACCGCCATCACCTTCACGAGACCGTCATTCAGAAAGCCGTGCGCCAGGCGGCAATGCGCGCGCGGGTATCCCGCCCCGTCACCCCGCACGCCTTCCGCCACTCATTCGCTACTCATCTACTGGAGGACGGCTACGACATTCGCACGGTGCAGGAACTCCTCGGCCACCGCGACGTGCGCACCACCATGATCTACACCCACGTGCTGAATCGCGGCGGCCGCGGCGTCTACAGCCCCCTGGACCGCCTGCCGGCCGGAAACCCGCTTACCATCGCCGCGCGCTATCCCGACCCCCCGGACGGGATAACAAACAAACATCCACCCCAATGAGTGCATCAAACACCCTCCGACCAGGGACTGCGCGCAGTACCGAAAACCAGCCGGCGCGCGCTATCCTGTCCGAGCGGAGCGCTATCAAGGTCCGCACAAATAGGAGTTATGCCGACGTGATCCCATGAACGATCCGACGACGACTGGCGACGATTTGAGCGTGATTCGAAGGGTTGCGTCGAGTCTTGTCGGTCTCGGACTCGTCATCACCCTTTTCGCGCTTGCCAACCTCTATCGGATCGAGCGAGGAGGCTGCGACCCTGGGAACCCGCCCGAATCATGTGGGGGTGCCTACGCGGTTCTGTTGGTGGGGCTCGTGTTCATCGGGCTCGGAGCGATCGGGGTGCTTTGGGCCATGGCAGTGACATACTCACGCCGTGAACAAGATGCGGCCTAACTCGCGCGTTCAACGGACGCCGCTACGCGGCGCCGCTGACGCGCAAAGTCGTTCTGCCGACCAGCGGGAGGTAACCCCATGAAGGCGAAGGCAGTGATTGTAATTGCGTCCGGTTGGACGATCGCCGTTCTGATCGCTTTCCTCCTTCGGTCGTCTTGTCCCAACCAGTGCCGGGGGGAAGACTGCAACTCGATCACGCTGATGGGGTGCACGCCGGGCATTACCTCCGCCCGCGGCCTCGTCGTCGGAGGGTTTGTTGCCCTGGCGGCAACCGCAGTCGGCCTGTGGATCATGCGACGTGAGGGGGCCAGCGGGAGATGGCATTGACATCCTGGACCCACATGTTTGCGGGAGAGCTGCAGAACTCGCGGCTGGAACCGACGCTCGCCTTCGGCTCGCGCGGCTCAGCCGCAGAACGTTACCCCGCGTAGCGCCCGCGCGCCTGGCGCGGTCTTGTACTCATCGGCCGGTCGATGCGCGATCACGCGCGGTGACTCGCCCCAGTTGCTTGCCGACGTGCAGGTCCACGGAGGCTTGGTATCGAACCGTGCTGGACAAGTGTCTCGTGCTACAACCTAGATGCGGATGATCGGTAGTCGGCTCAGTGCGGTGCTGCGACGCGGATCGGGGGTCTCGAACAACCGTGATTGGGAAGGGCAAACCCAAGGCCGGGGTAACTCGCGCGTACAACGGACGGGCACCGCGCTTCGCGCGGCGACCCGCCGCTGACGCGCAGAATCGTTACCCCGCGTAGCGCCCGCGCGCCCGGCGCGGTCTTGTACTCATCGGCTGCTCGCCGCGCGATCACGCGCGGTGACTCGTCCCAGTTGCTTGCCGACGTGCAGGTCCGCGGAGGCTTCGCATCGAACCGTGCGGGACAAGTGTCTCGTGCTACAACCTAGATGCGGATGATCGGTGGTCGGCTCAGTGCGGTGCTGCGACGCGGATCGGGGGTCTCGAACAACCGTGATTGGGAAGGGCAAACCCAAGGCCGGGGTAACTCGCGCGTACAACGGACG
>JBAZZY010000052.1 GCA_041658565.1 Actinomycetota bacterium
CCGCGAAAAAAATCGGCGTCCGCTCGTTGCCAGCGTTCACGCTCCCCGCCACCGGCGGAAAATCGCTACGTCTGTCCGATCTCAAAGGCAGACGTGTAGTGTTGTATTTCTACCCCAAGGACGATACGCCGGGCTGCACGCGGGAGGGCTGCGATATCCGCGACCGCCACGGGGAATTCACGCGCCGCAACGCCGTGGTCCTGGGTGTGTCGCGCGATGGCCTTGCCGCGCACGAGAAGTTCAAATCCAAGTATGGCTTTCCTTTCGAGCTGGTGTCGGACCCGGACGAAAAACTCTGTCGCGCGTTCGGCGTCATCAAGGAAAAATCGCTCTATGGGCGCAAAGTCCTCGGCATCGAACGCAGTACGTTTGTGTTCGATGAAACCGGCAAGTTACGTCAGGCGTTCCGCGGCGTGAAGGTCGACGGACACGCACAGCAGATACTCGACGAACTCGATAAACTCTAAGGGTAACCGAATCGCATCGATGGGAAACAAACGCAAGATCTTCGTGCTCGACACCAACGTCCTCATCCACGACCCCACCGCCATTCTTCGCTTTCAGGAGCACGACGTGTATATCCCGATCGTGGTCCTCGAGGAGCTGGACCACGCCAAGGTCGGTATGTCCGAAATCGCGCGCAACGTGCGCCAAGCCAGCCGCCTGCTCGACGAGCTCGTGGAAAAAGCCAATGGCGACATCTCCCGTGGGGTAAAGCTGCCTTCGGTCACGACCGACATCGAAACCGGGCGGCTGTATTTCCATCTGGAGGCGGTGCACGCGCACCTGCCGAACGGGATGAGCACCAGCAACCCGGACAACATCCTGCTCGGCATCACCCTCGACCTCGGCAAGAGCCACCCTAACCGTCAGGTGGTGCTGGTATCGAAGGACATCAATCTGCGCATCAAGGCGCACGCCCTCAGTATTCACGCCGAGGACTATACCAACGACCAGGTGCTGGACGACGCCAACCTGCTGTACACCGGCAAGGAGCGGCTCGATCCCGACTTCTGGGAGACACATAGCAAGGACATGGAGTCGTGGAAGGAGGAAGGCCGGACCTTCTACCGCCTCAAGGGCCCAAAGGCGCGCTCCTGGTTCCCGGGCCAGTTTATTTATACCGAGGATACGCATCCGTTCGAGGCCATCGTGCGCCGTATCGAGGCCAACACCGCGATCATCGAGGTCGTGAAGGATTATGCCTCCGAGCGCCACAAGGTCTGGGGCATCCACGCGCGTAACCGCGAACAGAATTTCGCACTCAACCTGCTGATGGACCCGGACGTGGACTTTGTCAGCCTGCTCGGCCACGCCGGCACCGGCAAGACGCTGCTGACGCTGGCCGCGGCGCTGGCGCAAACGCTCGAACAGCGGCGCTACAGCGAGATCATCATGACGCGCCAGACAGTGCCGGTGGGCGAGGACATCGGTTTCCTGCCCGGCACCGAAGAAGAAAAGATGGGGCCGTGGATGGGCGCGCTCGAAGACAACCTCGACGTACTCCAGGAACAAGCCACTCAGGAACACGGCGCCTGGGGCCGTGCGGCAACGCACGATCTGTTGAAGAGCCGCATCCGCATCAAGTCGCTCAACTTCATGCGCGGGCGCACGTTTTTGAAAAAATTTCTCATCATCGACGAGGCCCAGAACCTGAGCCCACACCAGATCAAAACGCTGGTGACACGCGCCGGGCCGGGCAGCAAGATCGTCTGCCTCGGCAACATCGCCCAGATTGACACGCCATATCTGACGGAAACCACGTCGGGGCTCACCTATATCGTGGATCGCTTCAAACTCTGGGAACACAGCGGCCATGTCACCTTGCAGCGCGGCGAGCGCTCGCGGCTGGCGGATTATGCGTCGGAGATACTGTAACCAACTGCTGCTGGCGCTCGTCTTCGCAGCGCTGACGGCGTCCTGTCAGACCACGGGGTTCCCTTCCGCCTACCAGGTGCTCGACGCGGCCAACACGGCGCGTTCCGCGGCCAATATCGCCCGCTCGGGCGACCCGCAGCAGGCGATCAAACAGGCGCTGAAACACCGCGCTGACGCCTACGAGCGCGACCCGCGGTTGCTACTGGCGGACGTCAAACGCGTCAAACGCGAGTACGACAACCTGATGGCGCTGCTGCGCGGCGAGGTCGGCAAGACCTGGGGCAAGAAGGAAGTCCGCGTCGCCACGCCCAAGCGCTACGTCAAATACACACAAAACTACCAGAGCCGCGCGATCGTAAATTTCGACACCGGCGAAATCATGGTCGAGACGGTGGACGAAACTAATCCGGTCGTGAGCCTCAAGAACGCCGTCGTCACCACCCTGCTCACGCCCAACGACCCGCGCGCGACCGACCTCTTTACCGACACCGCCGTGAAACTCAGCAGCGACCACGAACCGTACCTGCTCGGATTGGTGCAGGATGCCCGTGGACGCGCCATCGCTACGCCTGAGCAGGCCGAGAGCTTCGCGGACCAGCTGCTGGCAGGTCGCGGTACACGCACGGTGGAGGTGGGGAGCGGTGAGAAAACCGCGACGTTCGTCAAATTCGCCATGGTGAGCAATTTTGCGCACCGGCAGGCACAGCGCTATCGCCCGCTGGTGGATCGCTATGCCGCGCAATATAAGGTCAGCCCCAGTCTGATCTACGCCATCATTAAAACCGAGAGCAACTTTAATCCGTTCGCCGTCAGCTCGGCGCCGGCCTACGGCCTGATGCAGTTGGTACCCACGAGTGGCGGGCGCGAGGCGTTTCGCGTCGCCAAGGGCGAGGATGGCATTCCCTCGAAGCAGTACCTGTTCGAGCCGGGAAACAACATCGAGCTCGGCGTGGCCTATCTGAATGTCCTGACCTTCAAGCAACTTGAACGGGTGGAGAACCCGATCGCGCGCGAGTACTGCGTGATCTCGGCCTACAACACCGGGCCGTCAAATGTGCTGCGGGCGTTTTCCAAGAACAAGGACGACGCCGTGAACATGATTAATGGCCTGCAGCCACCGGAAATCTACCAACGCCTGCGTGCGAACCTTCCCTACGATGAGACCCGGCGCTACCTGCACAAAGTCGTGACCGCGCGCCGCGAGTTTCTGAGCTTCAACTAGGAAATTTGAATAAACCTCAAAAATAATATTTCTCGCCGCAAAGGCGCAAAGAGCGCAAAGGTATTGCTCGATAAAATCCCATATTTCTCTTTGCGTCCTCTGCGTCTTTGCGGCAAAGAATCATTAAATCGGAGGTTCCCGAGTCAGTCGCGATCGCCCGCCAACCGTTCGTAGTGCCGGCGAAACAGCATTTCCAGTTCGTCGATGACCTCCACCGCACTGCGACCCTTCATGATGTGCTGGTTCATGAGATCGTAGGTTTCGTTCAGAAGCTTGGCCGATTCGAGCATCGGATAGGTCGCGCGCAGGCGCTTGATGGCCACAACCACACTTTCTGCTTCGGGTCGGGCGATCGCCAGCGGCTCGGACGGGAGATTTTCATCGCCATGCTTTGTCAGCAGGAATTCGGCGTACTCGAGCAGTTGCTGCGCCTGCTCGTCGGGCAGGCGCTCGAGAATCTCGCGTAAACGCTCTTCGATTTTGCTCACGGCGTGGCCGCAGGGGACGGTGGCAGACCAGCACTACTTTTTCTGCTTGGAGGCGCGCTTTTCGCAGTGCTCGTGGGCGAAGTTCATGAATTCGTCCATGGCGCGCAGACGGAATTTCTGGCGCTGGAACACGAGCGAGAACGGCCGCTCGAGCGCCGGCTCGAGCGGGCGCGCGGCCAGGGTGCCAAGCTTGAGTTCCTTGACGACGGTGGCCTGCGACAGGATCGACACGCCCAAGCCGGCCTCGACCGCGCTCTTTATCGCCTCCGGATTGCCCACCTCGAGATTTATGTTGAGTTCGTGGTGCGTCATGTCGCTCCTGGCCAGAAACTCGGAGATGTACTCGCGCGTGCCGGAACCCTCCTCACGGCACACGAACGGCAGGCCCACCAGGTCCTGGCCGCGGATGGAGGCTTTCTTCGCCAGCGGGTGGTTCGGCGGACAAATGAACACCAGCTTGTCGAGCCAGCAGACCTCGACCACGAGGTTCTTGTTCGAGATCGGCGATTCGACGATGCCGACGTCCACGGAATTGTCCTCGACCATGTGCACGATGCCCAGGGAGTTGGAGACCTTGAGGCGGAGGTTGATGGCCGGGTACTTCTCCTTGAACTCGCCCAGCAGCATCGGCAGAACATATTCCGCGATGGTAGTGCTGGCGCCGATGATCAAAATACCACTGACATCGCCCGTCAGCTCGCGCACTTGGCTTTCCATCTCGCCGTAGAGCGCGATGATCTTGTCGGTGTACTGAAACACGCGCTCGCCGGCGGCGGTGAGACTGATCTTGTTGTGCGTGCGGTCGAACAGCCGCGTGTTGAAATATTCCTCGAGCTGGCGGATCTGGAAGGTCACGGCCGGCTGCGTCATGTGCAGCGTCTCCGCGGCCTTGGTGAAGCTCAGGAGCCGCGCTACCGTGTGAAATACCTGAAGTCTGCGATCCGCCATGGAGTTCTGGGTCTATCGGCTGAGCCGGGACCGAGCATTTGACCATAAAAAGCGGGGAGGGGGATAGCGCCCCATCAGGCGAAGCCTGTGAGCTTGAGCTTGAGATCCGTCGGGCTGGTCGCGTGCTGTAGCGCCGTTTCCTCGCCGATTTCACCCTTGCGGTAGAGATCGAGTAGCGAGGCGTCGAAGCTCATCATGCCCTCGGCCACGGTGCCCTTCCTGATGAGGTCGACGAGTTCCTTGAGCTTGAGAGGGTCGAGAATGTACTCGCGCGCCAGCGCCGACACCGTCATGACCTCACAGGCGACCACGCGCGATTGGCCGCCCTTGTGCGGCACCAGACGCTGGCTCACCACGCCGCGCAAGTTCTGCGCCAGCTTGGCGCGGATACCCGTCTGTGCCTCGGGCGGAAACGAAGTGATGATGCGCGAGACCGCCTCGGCGGCGGCCGGTGAATGCAACGTGGAGAACACCAGATGGCCGGTTTCGGCCGCGGTCATGGCGATCTCGATCGTTTCCGGATCGCGCATTTCGCCGAGCAAGATCACGTCCGGGTCCTCGCGCAGCGCCGCACGCATGGCGTCGGCGAAGCTGTTGGTATCCACGCCCACCTCGCGTTGGCTGATGATCGAGCGCTTCTCGGTAAACAGGAACTCGATCGGATCCTCGATGGTGACGATGTGCTCGCTGCGGTTAAGGTTTATTTCGTTGATGAGTGAAGCGAGCGTGGTGGACTTGCCGGCGCCGGTGGCGCCGGTGACAAGCACGAGCCCGCGCTCCGCGCGGATAAAACCCGTGACGATGTCCGGCAGGCGCAGCTCGACCGGCGTCGGGATATTGACGTTGATGACGCGCAGCACCATGCTGATAATGCCGCGCTGGTAGAACACATTGGCGCGCACGCGCCCGATGTCCTTGAGGCCGATCGAAAGATCCACCTGATGGGACTGGCCGAAGGTCGCCTGCTGCCGCGGCGACATCATGCCGTACGCCATGCGTTCCATGACATCCGGGGCGAGCGGCGGAATTTCGCGGATGGCGCGCAACGCGCCGTCCACGCGCAGAATCGGATGATTCCGTGCGCGCAAATGGATATCGG
This sequence comes from Actinomycetota bacterium, assembly GCA_041658565.1. Classification (NCBI taxonomy): domain Bacteria; kingdom Bacillati; phylum Actinomycetota; species Actinomycetota bacterium. Next base: position 5,636 of record JBAZZY010000052.1, read on the forward strand.
ATGCCTTGACGCGCACGGCGTAGGACAGCACCTGGCCGAGAAGCTTGAGCGGATCGGCAGAGGTGGCGGCGGTTTCGCCGGGTATGGGCGCGGCA
>JBAZZY010000053.1 GCA_041658565.1 Actinomycetota bacterium
GCGCGGTACTGCAAATGCGCTGGTCTTGGACGACGGTGGTGTCAACGGCTGCACGGCCCCAGGAGACGCCACGAACGGACTCAAGGTCAATGTGACCACTGCCGCCCTCCCCCCCGGCGCGGCTCTCGACGCGACCCTGCTGAGCATGTACGCGGGCAGCGCCCAATACCGATCAGCAGCCCTTGAAGCGGTCGGCTCAGTGAAGGCCACGGCGGGCATGCTCAACAGCTTCGGCGTGTACAACTCGGGTCTGGTCAAGTGCTACCTGCAGATCCACAACCTCGCAGCCGCGCCCGTGCTGGGGAACGTCCCGTGGTTCATCGTGGGTGAAGTCGACACAGGCGAGGCCATCACGTGGCCGGAGCACTACCAACTTTCGACCGGCATTCAACTCGCGCTCTCGACGACTCTCGCGACCTACACTTCACCCGGCGCAGTGGGCCAGTACCACGCGTGGAGGGACTGAGCCATGACTACACGATTTGGTGGTAAGCCCGGGATCGTCACTGCGTCTTCGGCCGTTGATGCAGCAGCCGACGCCCTCAAGATTGGAGCCCGCTTCGGCTCCGTCGTGCTCGCGCCGCTGACTCCTGCGGGGGTGGCGGGTGGCGCTATCGATGACTGGGCGCGGTGGGTAGCCGTCGCGAACGTGTGCGACGCGAACGGCTGGAAACTGCGAGGGGCAAAAGGCTCGTGGTACTGCCTGTCCAAGCAGGTGACTCCGCACTCGATCGATTTCGAGTTTGAGCCGGGATGCACGCTGTATTACGACCTTCGGCCGATCGGCAACGCGAATGAGGACGGATCGATCTTCTGGCACGTGATCATCGGGTCGCTTGCGGTATCGTCGTATCTGGCTGCTGCTGCTGCGGAGGGCCAGTCCTACATCGACGTGTTGGACCCGTCTGGCTGCTCCGTTGGTGGCACAATCATCCTGGAATCCCCGTCGCGTATTCACTCTTTCCTGGTGCGCTCTCGGACTGACGTGGTGCTGGGTGACGCGCAGCTTTCCGCGTTCGTTGCGACCGGGGCTACGCTCGGCAACTCCGACGTGTGGAAATACTACTACAACGTCACCAAGCCTGCCGCCGTTCCGGTGATTGACTTCTACAGCGACTCGGCGAAGACCGTCCACGTCGCCACAGGAACGCGCGCCGACGACGCGGGCGGGGTCATCAACTGCGCGGCGGTTGGTGGTTCTGGCTTCACTCCCAGCATCACGATCGCAGCAACGGTGGTGCCCGACTCTGGCGCGAACAATATCGCGATCGTCGCTGGCAGGATCGGCATCGATGCCGCGCTAGCGCAACCGTTCGCGGCAACGGGCGGAACGAACCCCGTAACGGACTCGCGCATCTACTGTCCCACCGATGCGCAGGTCGCGCGAAAGATCCGAATCGAGGGCAACGGCTGCAAGGTGCTACCCAACTCGGCAGGCGGCGGTCGCGCTGACAAGATCGTCGAGCTTGCATATTCTTGGGACTGCTGCGTTTCTGGGTTCAACGTGGACGGCTCGGGGGTCACGCTGCTCGGGTGCTCGTTCGATCTTGGTGGCGTGCGAAACCGATACGAGCGCATGGTGTACGACGGACACGACGTGTCAGGGGCCGGGCTCACGCTGGAGGGCCAGCGCGGAAGCGAGATCGTCAAGTCGCAATCCGATCACTGCGTCAGCGCAAACATCTTCCTTCTGTGCTCAGACCACTGCAAGGTGGAGGCGCTTGTCAACGGAGGCGTCAACGGGCTCATGACTTCGGTCGTAAACGCGGCGGACATATACGGGTGTTCGCGCAATCGAGTTACGCTCAACGCGACCGGGTGCAGCCAATCGGCTGTACTGTTGCGCGACGGAGCTAGGCTCAATGACATCGATTGCAACTGCGACTCCTGTTACAACGGAGTTTGGATCACTACGAGCGCAGCGAAGGCAAAGGACAACACCATAACGGCACGCTCCAACGTCGGCAACTTCCACACGATCAAGATCGACGCAGGGATCAAGGGAACTGTCATCAAGCTGTGCGAATCCAACGGCGCTACTGACTACTCCATGGACATCTCGGATGAGATTTCGTTGCAGCGCGTGGTTGGGAATGATCCATACGGGATCCACTTGCTCGCAGGGGCGTACAACGCAGAGATCGGCGGCGCGATCATCCACGACGGATCGCCGTGCATCCAAGTTGACGCGGGTGTGCGGGCACACATCACAGGGAGCAACCTCACGGGCCGAAATGCCTGCGTTTACATTCCTGGCGCGGGATCTGTGGTGCTGATCGACAGCACGAAATGCGCGGAGGTCGCGGGCGGCGGCATCGGCGTCTACCTCGCAGGGGCCACAAGCACGGTGCGACTTGGCTACGGTTACGACGGTTCTGCGTGTACGAACCGTTTCGCCAACGGCGGCTACGCTTCGCGCGGGAACGTCACCTTCGGGTCCGATGCGGCTGTCGATGTGACGTGGCCTGACATCAACGGGGATTCTGGGACGGGCGTTGGAGACAGAGTGATCCTGACACTCGTGGCAGCAAGCGGGACCCCCACCCGCCCACCACTGTGCGTCATCACGCACAAAACCAAGTTCACCCTGACGCCGGTCGCGGGGGATCGCTCGACGTACTCCTACGAAATCGTCTGACCCCCACGCCCGGCGCATCGGGCAGGAGATAGAAGAAATGAACATCACCCCTCTCATTGGCCCCCTCGCAGACATGCTCAAATCGAAGAAAGCGATCGCGCTCGCCCTGAGCCTGACCGTCGTCGGCGTGCTCTGCTACCTCGGCAAGGTCCAGGAAGCGCAGCTACTCGACTTCGCAAAATGGCTCATCGCGGCCTACCTCGCAGCCGAGGGCGTTGCGAAGATCGGCAGCACGACGAGCAGTGACACGCCAGCGAAGCCTGCTGACGCCCTCCCCGTCCGTCCCCCGTCCGACGAAACGATCGCGGCGCTCGCCGCCGTAGCGCTCGGCGAGGGCAGGCCGCTCACGCGCAAGGAACCTCTCCCGCCCACGATCATCCGCGACACCACGCCCGAGGCATGACATGGAGCGACCCGACGACTGTCCAGACCCCTCCGGAAACGGGGGAGGTTGCGATGCGTTGCAGCGCCACACCGCAGAGCACGGGCGCTTCTTGCAACGGCTCAGCAACGTCGAGATCTCGCTGGCGACAATGCGGATCGTCACCGACGCCACCCGCGAAGACTCACGCGCAATCCGCGCAGTCGTCTGCGGTCCGGCCAATGAGGCGCTCGCGAAGTACGCCAGTGACCACCCGCCGGAGTTGCTCGACGTGGACGACGGTGAACCGATACCCACATCGACGGCGATCCAGGTTCCGCACCTTGGGCTCGTCAAGATACGCCGCGAGCAACGCAGAGCCGTGGACGCTGAGAAGGCGCGCGACGAGGCAGACATGGCCCGCGTAAGGCTCGAGGGCGCAAAGCTACGAGCCGAGGAACGCGCCGCAGAACTCGCAGACCGCAAGGCTGCAGACGACAAGCGCCACGCGCGGATCGTTGCTGCGTTGGCGGCGATCTCCGCTGTCGCCGTAGCCGTCGCAGGCGCGCTCGCGCTACTCGGAAAGTTCGTGCACTGATGCACAACCTCGGCTGCTATCTATTCTCCGCGATCCTGCTCGTGCTCTTGGCATGCGCAATGGTCGCCGTTTCCGAAAGGTGGACACTGTGAGAAACCTATTCCTGACTGTAGCTTTCCTGGCTTCGATCGTAGCCCTTTGGGCTTGCACCAAGGCGCAGGGCGATGCCGCTCTCCGCGTGCTCACCATGAGCGCCGAGCAATGCGTCAAGGTCGCACAGGCCAACGGACGCAACGACATCGCCACTTACTGTGGACTCACCGACTCGGCGCTCGACATCCTCACTGCGAGCTTGGCTGACCAGACCTGCACACTGCCCACCGACGCAGGAGTCGAGTAGCGTGCCTCTCGTTCGCGCACGCACCGGCTTGCCCATCACCGAAGCCGAGCACAAGGTCGACATGTGGGACGCGCTCGTTGTGGCGTGCGAGCACGGAGCGTCGATCCGCGCGTGCGGGACTGGCCTCATGATGTGGACCCACGGTCTGACTGGCGCGCAAACGTCGGTCCCGTTCGAGGGCGCGAACCTGACCGAATGCGTCGAGGCCATGATGAGCGAGAACGCGAGAGCCAAGACCCTGCCTCCGCGTAGCACGCAAGCCACGCTGCCCGACAACATCGCGGCGCTGAGGGGGAAGACATGATCCCCCTCGAAGGCCACGAAGTCGACGCACCCGACGTGTCTGCGCGCCACGAGATGATCGAGGCGTTCGACCACTTGGGGCCGATCGAGCAGCGGATCCTCGCCACGATGGCAACCCGCGTCGGCGATGGGCAGGCAAGTTACGGACGGTTCCGCGACGACGATCCACGTCATGAGCCTGACGAGATGTTCGAGGAAGTGATCGACGCTCTCGTGTACGCGTGCAAGCGGCTCGTGAAGCTCGCCAAGAAATACGCACCGCGCGACACAACCCCGAGCCCCGCGCCATGATGACCCGCGAGATCCTTCTGGCCGCAGAAAGTGACGCCTTGTGTCGCTTGGCGCGGTCGCTGGGTATCGCGGCACCGGAGACAATCGAGCGCGCGAAACTGGTCACGAAGATTCGGGCGGCGATGAAGCGACAACGACGGGTGAGGTGAATCAATGCCGACCACGTGGAAGATGCTTCGGTGGACTACGCTGCACATTCCCACGTGCCGCCCACTGCCCGTGTTCCTAGCCTCCGATGAGCATGAGCCCGCGCTGGCGAAAGACCATCCAACGGGCGGCGAGACGGGCGGGCTGTTGTGCTTCGGCTCGTGGCGCTTGCTCGTATGGGCAGGACTGCCGCGCAAGGACTACGCGCGAATCATCATCCACGAGATCGTGCATTCGATTCTCAGCGACGTGCCCAGACGCACGCTCAACAACGGAACCGAGGAAAGCGTCGCGATGGCGCTCGACGCGTCTGTGCCTTCGGTGCTCGCCCGATGGGGCTGGACGCTGCCGGAGCTCCCGGACGGTTGGAGATCGCTCGCTGCGCATGCGCGACACCAGCGCTACGGCCGAAAGCAGAGGGAAGAATGAGCGGCATCAGAATCAACGACGCGCAGATCGCGCAGGCCATTGGCGTCTTGCAGCGGTATCACGTAGAGGAGATGGCCGATGCCAGAGCCGAGCTTTCCGGGCTGTGGGGATTCGTTCTCGGCAGATCCACCCTCTCGCACGCGTTCAAATTGCGAGGTCTCCCGCTCCCGTCGTCGTACCTGCTGCCGCGCAGGACTGCGGCTGTTCGCTTTGCAGCGCCCACGGCTGGACACGTACCGCCTGCCGAACGTGTGGGAGATTTGCGAAGCGATGAGTCTGGTTGTGGCGCGCGGCATGCGGATCTGAATACCGATATGCAGCACCGGATAAACCCGGCGCAAGTGTCTGGGAATCC
>JBAZZY010000054.1 GCA_041658565.1 Actinomycetota bacterium
GAGATGGCCCGTGCCCGAGAGGACGTTGGCGTTCGTCCCGAGGTTACCCGCCGCGTTCACGAGCACGTTGCCCGAGCCGTTCGCGCTTACCGCCATCCCGTCCGCGGGCGTGCTCCCGTCATCGAGCGCGACATCCCCAGCCGCCGTCGCGAGCACGATGTTCCCGTTCGCGAGCGTCACGAGGTCGGCCTGGGCCGCATCGGTCACACCCGTCGTCGTCGCGTCGGCGTTGAAGTTAGTCACCGTCACCGCGACCGAGCCCACGCCGATACTTGAGTCCTCGGTAAGGTACATGCTTCCGGTGGAAGCCTTCGCCGTCACGCTGTCCACGTTCGTCGACAGGTGCCGACTCGGTACGCCGATCGAGCCGTTTGCCTCGAGCCTGAGCTTCGTGCCCGTCGCGTTCTTCGTGCTTCCCACCGCGTTCACGACGCTCCCACCGCTCGTCATAAGCGAGAGGTTCGTCGCGCTCAGGTTTCCCACCGTCAGGTTCCCGCTCGCGAAGAGCCGCAGGGAGGAAGAGCTAGCCGTCGCGTTCGCGGTGCCGCTCATCAAAAGGAGCCCGCTCGTCGCGCTCATCGACACCGTCCCCGGCGTCCCCGTCGTCACGCTCTTACCCGCGGACACCGTGAGGTCGGTCCCTGCTCGCATGGTAAGGTGGCCCGTGATCGAGAGGACATTGGCATTCACCGCGATATTCGCCACGTTCAGTGACATATACGCGCCCAGCGAGACCGCGCCGTTCAATGTCGTAGTACCCGTACCGGCGGTCTGCGTGAAACTCCAGGCAGTCACGGAATTGGTGAAGGTCGAGTTCGCGGCGCTTTTCACGGCAAGCGTCCCTATCCTCTTGCCCAACCCGACAGGCCCCGTTACGGAAATGTTCCCGATCCCGGCAAGAAGAGTCAGACCCTCCGTATCGAGTGTATTCGGCTCCACCGTGTTCGAAAGGGTGATATCGGCTCCCGTACCAGAATCCAAGGCGGTGTTGCCGACCAGGATCATCGGGCGGTTGAAGGTGATGATATCTCCGCTTGTACGAATATCCCCCGAGATCGAGACCGTGCCTGTCGGCGTGCCACTAGTATCTCGTTCGAGGAAGCTACCGCTAAGATCGAAGTCATAGCCTGCGATATCCCCGGCGCTCGTCGTATCGGTGATCGTGAGGAGTCCGGAATGATCGATATCCACCGCACCGTTGCCACTAGTCGTGACGGTCCCCGAGAATATGAATGCCGCGCCTTTGAGCGACAAGCCGTCGAGCGTCGCGTGGTTCGTGTCCACTGCGGAACCGAAGCTCGTCAGTGAGCTACCCGCGCTTTGCAGTATCCTGGCCGCGCTGATCGAGCCGCTCGCCGTCACGTTAGCCGCGCTCACGATCGTCAACATTCCGATGCGATTCGTACCGCCGATCCTGCCGTTAGCCGCCCCCGCCGTCGCGCCGAACTTTATAGTACCCGATCCGGCGGTGATCGTCAGGTCAGCGTTTCCGGCCGTACCGTCGTCGTCGATCTTCGCCGCATCAGCGAAGCTCACGTCCGCTCCCGTCGCGCCCGTCCCGATCGCCACGTTGCCAGTGAGCGTGATGCCGCGGGCGAAGCTCACCGTATCATCGCTTGTCGTTATGTCGCCGGCGATCGACACTAGTCCTAGAGCTCCCCCGTTCTGGGTGAAGGCCCCTTCGAGGGTGAAATCAGCGGCGGCGGGTATAGTAAGGAGGGCGGAATTGGTGAGCGTAACGCTTCCGTCGTTCGTCGCATCTACATATTTCGTCTTCACGGCCGCAGTGAAATCCACAGTACCCGCCGTCACCGAGAGCTTCGAAAGTTCGCGGTTCGCCGTCTCGCCCAGAGCCCCGTTGAAAACAGTCGCCGCTACTCCCGAGTTCACCGCTAAGGGACGATATGCGCCATCGGTTTTCGACCTCGCGAAGGAGGCGAAGGAGACCGAACTGCCCGCGACACCGTTCGTCGCGATGGAGAGGCCCGAGGCATGGGCGAGTTCAACTCCGCCCGCGAAGGAGACCGCGCCGGCGCCGAGGCCGGAGATAGCGATCGTCGATCCGTTCGCGCTGGAAAGCCCGTTCGTCAGGACGGACAGGCCCGAGGCGGTCGCGTTGCGCGCGTAAACGCTCGCGAAAGAATAGCCGCCGGCATTGCCTGAAGCACCCATCGTCACAGCGCTCGGCCGCCCCGAAGCGCTCGCCCCGATGTCGCCGATAACAGAGAGAGTCCCATTAAGGCCTGGAAGGAGGCTGACGGGATTGGTGGCGTCGACACCGGCCATGATCGATCCGGTGAAGACGATGCCATCCGCGGTGGCGTGGCTTCCGTCGGTCTGGACCGTCAACGAGGAGCCGTTGTAGGTCGCATCGCCGTTGAAGGCGATCGAGGTCCCCCCCGCCGAGCTTGTGGCACGATAGGTGATCCCGTTCAGCGCGATGCCGCCGCCCGCGTAATACGTTTGATTACCGATCGTAAACACCTGAGCCAAGCCCAGGGTCCCGCTCGCGCCTATGGTATTGATCGCGAGCGAGCCCAGGCGGCCCGTGCTTCCCGAGTCGGTCCCGACATCGCCGGCCAATTGCGCTGGGGAGTTGCCCGCCTGGAGGGATAGCGTCCGCGCGTCGCCCGCGCTGCTGTTGATAGTGCTGTTGGCCGTGAGGAAGGAAATGCCGCCGTTGGCGGTAATCGTTGTGTTCTGAACCACCGTGACCGCGCCGGCTCCTCCGGCCGCGCCGTTCGATGCGAAGGCCCCCGTCCCGAGGCTCAGCGCGACCGGCGTCACCGTGTTTCCGAACCTGATACCGCCCGTCCCCGAAGTCAGGCTGAGATTCTTGTTCGCCGCGCTCGCGTTGTAGCCGTTCTCAAACTGGATCCTGCCGATCCCGGCCTGATTCTGAAGAACCGAAAGCTGGTAGGTCGAGGTGACCGCGTTAGTGGAATTACCAATATGGATATTGCCGGACTGCGCGACCGATCCGAGCGTGAAGTTCCCGGCCGTGATTCCAGCGAAAGCCGAGTCGATGAAAATGTCGGTGGTTCCCGGCGTCAGCACTTTCACCGGCGCGAACTCCACCGATAATGCGCTCGTTCTCGGCGCGATCCTGAAATTCGCCGATCCCGCCGAAACCGTATTCGAGGTCCCGAGGTTGAGTTCGTCAACGAGGAATACTATGTCCTTGTCGCTCGTCGAGGCGTCGACATTATTCGAAAAATCAAGCCGCGCCGTGCTGACCGAGAGGTTGGTCCCGGCGACGCTCGTGGCTCCCAGCGAAAGATCCGATGCCCAGGATATCAGCCCGATTCCCACCGTCGTCAGGCTCAGCGCCTGGCTTCCCCCGAGGGAGGAATTGAATACGAGATCGCCATTGTTGGCCGTGGTCGAAATCAAAACAGTGCCCGCCGCGTCCCCGCTCAAGCTGATGGTATCCGTGACGGCGTCTCCAAATGTGACGTTCCGTCCTGATTGAAAAGCGAGGTTGCCCGCGGCCTTGAGAAAAGTCACATTTCCATCAAAGTTAGTCGCCATAGTGCCGGCGGCGAGGGTCACGTCGCCCCGGAATTGGATCGGAGCGGATGAGGAAATGCCCGAGTTTGCGTCTACCGTTCCCCGGAAATCGGCCAAGCCCGTCGTCCCGGAAATGGTCAAGGCCGCGCCGGTACCGGTTCCAAGAACGTTAGCCGCTCCACCGGCGCCGACCGTAGAGAGCGCGGTGATCGTTCCGGTCCCGGCGTACAAGCTTAGGTTCTGGTTGCCTTGCAGGGTCGTGAACTCCAGATTTCCGGAGCCAGCCGCGGCGGTATCCGTATCGATGGTCGAGGCTCCGGTGACGAGGGACAGGGCGGCAAGGGTCACATTCGCGTCGGTGGTATTCAAGGTCCCCGACAAGGAAGTCGGGCCCGCCGTATGGCTCAAACCGGCGGCGAAATTAAGAGTGTCTCCGCCGTCGCCCAAGACAACCGTGCCTGTATTGAGAAAGTCGACGAAGCTGCCGATGCCGGTCGTGGGTCCCGCGAAGGCGACATTGTAGTTGTTCGCCGTGCCAGCCGCCGTGAGATTCGTGGCGGTGACATTTCCCTGGAAGGCGATCGACTGACCCGCGGCCGAGTCGCTGATCGCTATCGTCCCCGGAGCGTCATTGACCCTTACCGCGGATTGGAAGGTCGTCCCTCCGGAGTTGGCGATCGTCAACCCCGCGAGGGCCTGGCTTGCGCCGACAGTGCCGCTGATTGTCACGATACCAGCCGCTCCCGCGTCGAGGACGAGGCTCCGGGCCTGGCTAGCCGCGTCATCCGCGTCGATGGTACCGGTGACGGTGATCCCGTCGGTGGCAGTGCCGGGAGTCTTGAAAGTCACGGTATTCGCGGCCAAGCTCAGGGGACCTTGGAACGAAAGGGCGGGATTCGCGGCGACGCTGGCAGTGTTCCGATAAGTTGCCCCATTGAGGACGATCGTCCCGGTAGTCCGAATGCTTTGGGCCAGAGTCGTGAATGCCTGAGCCAGGGAAATGGCTCCGGTAGCCGAGGCTCCTCCGACTGTCAGGCTCTTGGGTTTGTCGTTGCCCGCAAGGGTTCCGATATCGCCGTCCACGGTTACCGTCCCGCTTGCCCCGGCATCGATGATCACATCGTGGGTCCCGTCGGCCGCATCCTTGAACGTGGAATAGAAGCGAATATCGTCGCCAGCTCCTCCGGGAGTCTGGAACGTCGTCGAGACTCCGCCGCCTAGGACTACCGGTGCGTTGAGACTGAGCGCGTCGGCGGAGCCCGAGCCAGTCACGCTTCGGTAGAAATCCCCGTTCAAAGTGAGATTCGCC
>JBAZZY010000055.1 GCA_041658565.1 Actinomycetota bacterium
GTGATTGCTTGTTTCTCGCGACGGAACGCATCTTGGGTGTCACAGCAGGCGTGGTCGAACCGCCGCGCGAGTTCGACTTCGAGCCAGGGATAAAACGGTGAATCCGGTTTGATGACGAGCTTGCGCATCAGAGATTGCGGGTGCAGGGACGGTAACCCCACGTTCTGGACATCCCTCACGCGAAAATACATGAGACGCCCACGCAGGTGTGTGCGATCGACCCATGCGGCTACCTTCACGTAGTGAGCATCTGGTACCAGAAGCGAAAGACCGAAACTACGTAACAGGCGTTCGGCCGCACCTTCCCAGTCCGCCTCATTATCGCGCACTTGCAGTAGCTCGCCCGCGAACGGCAGATCTTCGGCATTTATCGAAAGCTCGGCACACAGCCGGTCGCGAATGGCAAGCACACGAGAGTCGATATTGGAGCGCCGTTCACGCAGAGAGACGACCTCAGCCGAGATTTCGTCGTGCTCGCGCTTCAATTGACGAAATTCAATTTCCGTCTCAGTGTGCGCATTCTGCACTTCGGCCTGCCGGGATTGGGCCGCTTCGCGCTCGTCGTGCAACCGGTGCCCGTTGGCGAGGAACGTCTCGATATCCCGCACCTCAGGAAAACTCAAGGCGCGCGCGAGCGCGTTGTACTTCTCGGCGCGTTCCATGCGCCGGGTTTTCTCTTCCCGTTTGGCCGCGATCTCGCTGGCGATGCGCTCGATGCGGTCGCCACCGTTGTCGGCGATAGCGCGTTTCAAGTCATCGCGTTCCGCCTGCCGGCTGCGCCGCTTTTCGGTCAGTGCGCCGATGCGGGCGGCAAGCCGCGCCAGCTCAGCGTCCAGGCTGGCGATGCGCTTGGCGAGCAGCTCGCCTTTGAGTTGGGCGAACCAGGGTTTGAGTGCCTCTCGGCAGGCGCGCAGTTCCTCTACCTGGGCGGCGATCTCGGCGTGATGATCGCAGTCAGCCACCAAGGGATCGAGTGCCTTGATCTGGACCTTGGCCTTGAGTACCGCTTCGTGGGCACGGTTGAGATCGTCGAAGTGGCTAACCAGCGCCTCGATGCGACTCTCTACCGGGAAGGCCTCCAGCATATGGTCGCGCACGAAGTCGGTGAGATTACCAACCGATTTCATGGACACGGTCTGGTTGAAGAGATCCATCGCCTGCTCGTTGCCGATGCCGAAGCGGCGGCGGAAGGCAGCTCCATAAGGCGGGAAGCTGTCGTGCACCTCGACTTGCGGGCTGCGGCGCAGCCGTTTCTTGAGATCGTTGATGTCGGCGCCGAAGCCCGCGAAGTGTTCGGCAATTGAAAGCGGAACATCCGCCACCACGTAGAAGCGCTGTGGCTGGCCTTCACCGTCCTTGATCCAGAACACCTGGGCGAGCGTCACGTGCTGGTCGAAGCCCTCGTTGCGAAAATGGCCGAGGAGGACCGCATAGCTGTTGTGGTCGCGCAGCGCAACCGGACGGGCCGCCAGTCCCGTGTCGGAGCGTTCCGACTTGTAATGGCCGAGCACATAGGATTTCAGCGTGCGTTCCTTGCTCTCGGCCCCGGCCGCCTTGTTGTAGGTGATCTTCTGCGCCGGGACGAGCAACGTCGTGATCGCATCCACCAGCGTGGATTTGCCCGAGCCGATATCGCCGGTGAGTAGGGTGTTGTCGCCCTTAGGATGTAAGCTCCAGACCTTGTTGTGGAACGTGCCCCAGTTGTAGACCTCAAAGCGGTGCAGTCGGAAACCGGCGCGCTCGTCCGAGCCAGCGAAGTCGATAGGCTGGGTTTGCATCCGGTCCATTATTCGCCCGCTTCGGCAATGTGACTGCGATAGCCCTTGAGCCGCTCATCGAACTCGGCCAGCCACTGGGCTTCGACGAAGGTCTTGAGGATACGCATGACCTCGAACTGGTGCTCCTGGCCGCGCAGCTTGCGCAGGAAGCCGAGTTCCACGAGCTTGTTGATGTGGCTGTCAATGCGATCGAGGAGCCTCGCCTCGTTCGCGGTATCGGGCAGGAACACGCGCACCAATTCGACGATCTGCTCACCGGTGAGGACGAGGCGCGTGTCGCCGCCCGCGGCATCGAACTCGGCGAGCTTCTTGCGCAGCAGCGCGAGCAGCAGGCTCACCGGGTAACTCAGCGGGCGGCGCTGAACCAGCCGAGGCAGCGCCTCATCATCCTCGGCTTGCGGCTTCTGCCGCAAGTAGGCATAGCCCTCGGCTTCGTCCAACAAGAGTTCCAGCCCGAGCATCGCGACGTAATCGCGTACCCGCGCCTGAAGCGCGAGCAGACCTTGCCAGAGCGCGGGATTCGTATCCTGGTAAAACACACCCTTGAAGAGCGTGATGAGTACCGGGGAGAGTTGTTGGCTCGCCGCGTCGCGTTCGCTCATCGATGTCCCGGTTCAGCGGCTGAAAATGACCGTGGGCAGGCTGGCCCGCATCTCGCGCCCGAGGGCGTCGGTCCAGCCGACCGTCTGGGGGCAAGAGTCGTCGATGAGCGCCTTGCTGTCATCGGCGGCGAGGCTCAAGTACGCGACCAGTTCCGCGAGCCCTTGTTCCAGCGGGTACTCCGCGAGCAGCGCGGTGAGCGCAATTTGCTCGCGTACCTGCAACGTCCGGCGGATGCGCGCATCGAGCTCGGCCTTGTCCACGTATACTTGCTCGAACAGCGCAGCTGCCTCGATCCCTTCGCCCCCCTCCTCGATCGATTGTTGGGCGATGCGTGGCTTGAGCGGCGGCGTGAACAGAGGGCGATCCATCACCAGCGCGACGGAGGGGGCCGTATCGTTCAGCGCCATAAAATCGCCCTCGGGCGGACTATTCCGTATGGCCAGTGCCTGTTGTTCGATGTCGCGAATAATGGTCATGATCCGCCGGTTCTCCAGCCAGGCCTGATCGTCCAGGTACTTGCGCAACTGTTCCGAGAGGCGCGCCACGGTGCGCTGGGCTGCCTCGCCCGCCTCCAACCAATCGTAGTGGACACGCAACAAGCGCCGGTCGGGGCGCGTCTCGGCGATCGGGTCCAGGGACAGGATACGCTCCAACAGGGCGGACAGTTCTTCCTGCCGCGCCGGTGACATCAGGAAATCCCAGAAGGCGCGGAAGCTCTTGCCCTGGTCCGAGTCGGCGATCGTGTCGCGCTCGCCAAAAATACTTTCCAGGAGCTCACCCTTGCCGCCTTCCCACAATGCGATTCGCTCGCGCACCTGGCGGTCAAGATCGCGGAAGTTCTGCTCGACCTGGCGGAAGTCGGAGAGCAGCGCGCGGGCGGTTTCCCCCATCTGATAAAAGCGTTCCTTGAGCTGCGTGGCATCCATGAGATCGATCTCGCCTTTGCGTATGCGCGCGACCTCGGCCTCGATCTCGGCCCGGCGCTTTTCCAGCTCGGCGATTCGAACCGCCGGGTCGGTTTCCGTCCCGCGCGCCATCTGGTGGAGCAGATCAAAGATGGTCTTAAGGCGTGACTCGGTGCCGATGAACTGCTTCTGCTCCAGGCTGGATAGCCATTCGATTGCCTTCTCTGTCGCTGGCGTCAGATCGAAGCGTGGCTCGTCGCTGTCCTCGGGGTAGAACTTGCGTAGCCAGCCCTTGTTGTCTTCGACCCAGTCGTTCAAATAATTCCCGGCGGTTTTTGGAAACGCCATATCGCCAACCATGGAGCGCAGACTGTAGAGGTAATCGTCCAAACGCCCACTTAGCTCCGACTGACCAAGTGTGCGCCGATTTGGTTTGGTAAACGCATCGTAGAGGAACGCAATGATGAACGGCGCATGCTCGGCGGCGAGCAGCCGCCAAGCCGGATGGTGATGACGTAAAGCAACGAGCGCGTGGTAATCCATGTCTCGCTTTTCCATTAATAATCCAGCAAGTACTCCTCCAAGCGGCGGGAGTCAATATACACCATGTGGGTATTACAGGAAGAAAGCACGGTGTTCTGGCCGTTCTTGGCGAGAACTGCCATTGTGCGAAATATGCAATCAATGAAAAAGGCCACTGCGAGGGTGGCCTTTTCATTGCTGGTGGAGGTGGCGGTGTTACTCGGCGCATCCCTGCGCCTCACCCCTTTGGGGCCGCCGTCGCTGTGCTCCGGCGTTCCGACTCGCTCCCGGCGAGTCTGGTCACAATTTCGCCGGGAGCGAAATTGGACGCGCTTCAGCGCGCCCGCAGGGTGCGCGCCAGGGATGGCGCGCATCAAACCGCGCTACGCGGGTTCACCTTCGCGCAACTACGCTGCGCGAGCAAACAAAAAAGGGCCGTTTGGCCCCTTTTTGTTTGCTTGGTGGAGGTGGCGGGAGTCGAACCCGCGTCCGCAAGCCCTACGTCTACGGTTCTACATGCGTAGTCTGTCTTTGATTTGACGCCTCGCTCCCCGGCAGACAGGGTCATCGAGGCGCTTAGCCTGCTATGGGTTTAGCACCGTCCCAACAGACACGAAACGGCGCGATCCCGTGTGGATGACCTCTCGATCCCGGCCCGCGGGCGAAGCGTAGGCGAGAGGCTAGCGGGGATTAAGCCGCTAGAGCGTAGTTGTCG
>JBAZZY010000056.1 GCA_041658565.1 Actinomycetota bacterium
TGGGACCGCGCGCCGGCGCCGCCTGCAGCGCCTGCGCCGGCCACGCCGCCGGCTCGTTCTGGGCAAACGGCGTCGCCCGCGCAGGCGCGCGGCCAGACTCCCGCGGTGACGGTTCGCCGGTTGCGCCGAGGACGTCTGGCGATTCGCAAGATCGACCCGTGGGCCGTGTTCAAGTTCTCACTGGTGTTTTACTTCTGCATGCTGATTATCTTGATGCTCGCCACAGGGGTGATCTTCACCGCGCTGAAGGGTTTTGGCGTTATCGGCAACATCGAGCAACTGATGCAGGACCTCGAGTTCGATGTGACCATCAGCGGCGGACTGATCTTCCGGTGGTTCTTCTTGATCGGGGTGGCCGGCACCATGGTCGCGAGTGCCATCACGACCTTCATGGCCTTCCTCTACAACTTGATTGCCGACGTCGTCGGCGGGATCGAACTGCTCGTCACGGAACGCGAGTAGGAAGGCAAGCCGGGCAAGTGGTAGCCTTGCCCGTCGCGGGCGTGTAGCTCAGGCGGTTAGAGCGCAGCTCTGATAAAGCTGAGGTCGCTGGTTCGAGTCCAGCCACGCCCACCATCATCCCCGCGATCGCCTCCCCGCGATCGCCTCGTTTCCACCGCCGACCGAAGCCCTTCGCGGCGTGCGCCGTTCATTCTGGTGTCGGTTTGGCGACACCGGCGACGTTGAACCCACACCAAAACGGTGATTCGCGCGGGCGCCGGGTGGCCGGCGCCCGCGCGCGGCTCGTTTCACCCGATCGCCGCGCTCCGGACACCGACTGCTGCGTTTTACGCCGCGCCGCGGTATCTGGTGTCGGATGAGCGACAGGCGTGACGCCAAACCGACACCGGAAGCCCCGATCCAACGCCTCGCGAAGATCGCGCGCGCGCAGCACGGCGTCTTCACCCGGGCCCAGGCGCTGGCGTCGGGCTTCAACGCTCGCATGATCGACCGGCGCGTGATGTCGGGGGTGTGGGAGCGCGCGCACCCTGGGGTGTACCGCCTCGGCGGGGCGCCGGTGACGTGGCGGCAGATGCTTCTCGCCACCTGCCTGGCGGCCGGCCCGGAGGCGGTGGCTTCTCTCCGTTCTGCGGCGGTTGTGTGGGGCCTTCCGGGTTTTGCCCCCGGTCGATTCGAGCTGAGCGTGCCTCGCAGTGGGAGGCGCGCGCGCGCGGGATCAGTTCACCACCCGCGCGCGCTGCCGGCAATCGACGTCACCGAAGTCGATGGGATCCCGGTCACGACCCCCGCGCGCACCCTCGTCGACATTGCTGGGATCGTGGCTGCAGACGTAGTTGAGGAAGCCTTGGACGACGCGCTGCGTCGCGGGATCGTGACCATCGCTCAGGTCCGCCGGCGGACTCGGGACCTGGACGCGCGCGGCCGCCCGGGCAGCGGGGTCCTCGCAAAGCTCCTCGATGCGCGCGCCGGTCCGGCCGAAGTGCCCCAGAGCGTTTTCGAGACTCGACTTCTGCGCGCGTTGCGCAAGGCGGGCCTTCCGAAGCCCGCCGTGCAGCACGAGGTTCGGACACCTCGCGGCAGGGCGGTCCTGGACTTCGCCTACCCGGAGCCTCGGGTGGCGATCGAGGCGGATGGATTCCGTTGGCACTCGAGTCGGCAGCAGTGGGACCACGACCGCGCGCGCCGCAACGCGCTCACCGCACTCGGCTGGACGGTGATCCACGTGACCTGGCCGGAGCTGCGTGACCACCCAGGCGAGGTCGTCCGACTAATACATGGGACGATCACCCGCGCGCGCAATTAGCAAGAAGATCCTCCAAACCCTGCGACTCCAGCAGGAGAAGTGGTGCGCGTGCCCGAAATATGACGAGATCGTCGAGGAGCGCTCGACGGCCGACCGCCCGAGGTGAACATGAATCGGTCTCTTGTCCTTGCGAAACGTCTCCGTGCGGCCGCGGCCCTGGCCGTGCTGTCCCTGGCTGTGAGCGGTCTGGCAGGCGCCAACACGACCCCACCGCTCGCCGACAACGACGAGGCGAAGCAGGCGATGGTGGATCTCGAGACCAAGATGAACGACTCGCTGCAGTCGGGTCACGCGGTTCCGGTTTGGTTCGACTCCGATCAAAAGGAGCCGGGCCACGTCGTCGGAGCCGGCGGCTGGGGCGACTCGGGACTCTGGACCGGCGTCTACCTGGGCGGGCAGGCCATGCGCTACTCGGTCGCCAAGAAGCACCTGGAGGCCGCCCCGCAAGACGAGTTTTGGACTGCGCAGCGCGACGAGGCGCTCGAGCGGGTCGAGACGATCCTGGCCGCCGAGCACCGCGACATCAACATCGCCGAGGACTGGACCGGCGAGTTGAAGATCCCGCCGACGGTGAACACGACCAACCCAACCGGCGACAGGCACCAGGCGGACTGGGGCGGCGGTGTGATTCACGGCGAGCGCGGCATGATCATGCGCTCGTGCACGACGACAGACCTGGGCTCGTTGGGGATCAACCCGCCGACGAACGACCCCGAGAACCCGATCAACAACAACAACAACCGGGTCTTCGAGATCACCTGGACTTCCGGCGACGGGGGCACGTATTACTGCGAAGCCTCACCGAGTCGCGACACGTACGCGGGCCTGACCTTCGGGTTGCTCACCGCTTTTGACTTGGTCGGTCCCGATGAGCCCGAGCTGCAGGCGCAGATCGCCGCCGACCTCATGGCGATGGGTGACTTCCTGGTCAAGTACGCGTGGAACTACCCGCGGCCGCATGGGTATGTCAGCGCCGACCACGACTTCGACGGCTTCATCTCGCCGCTGTTCGTCTACGTTCCGATGGCGCGGCTGAACATGGCCAACGCCGCGCGCCACGTAGCCGAAGTTGCCGGCTCGGACACCGACAAGGCGAAGTGGAACGCCGTATGGGCAGAGGAGTTCTCCAACCAAGGGCCCGAACTTGGACCCTCGATGGAGGTTGACTCGGTGCAGCCCAACGACGGTTACTACAAGTTCAACTTGCACCACCTGACCGGCTTCAACTTGCTGCGCACCACAACCGGCGTCGAGCGCGACCTCATCGCGCGCGCGTTTGCGATCATGGACAAGACCACCGGTGACGACATCAACGCGCACTTCGAGGCGATTACCTACAGCGCGACCGGAGAGCAGTCGCGTCTGGACGCCGCGGTCACGCACTTGCGTGAGTGGCTGGACTACCGCGCCAACATCGAGACCGGCGCGCCGGTGAACAACAGCGCGCGCTGCGGTATCGATCTTGAGTGCGTTCCCGAGGACCAGTACGACCTCGATGTGGAGCAGGCCCCCGGTGGTTCGGTCACGTGGTTCCCCGGTGCGCCCGATGCGCCGCCGCTCAGTGAGTCGGCGAAGTTGCGCGCCGCGCGCCCGCTGCCGGTTGCCCAGCGCACGCCGACGGACTTCCTGTGGCAGCGCCCTCCGACCGCGCTCGACGGACAGGAGTGGACGCGCTGGCGCGAGCCGGGGATCGATTACCTCACGCCTTACTGGATGATCCGTTACTTCACCGAGGTCGCGTCGCCGACCGGCGGATCCTTCCCGGAGTGGGCGGGACCGGCGCACCTGTAGACACCCGACGGAGGACTATGATCTGCCCGTCATGGACTTGCGGGTGGACGAGGACGCCCTTCGCGCGCTCGGCGTGGAGTTAGTCGTTCTGTTCGGATCTCACGCGCGCGGCACATCCGGCCCGGAAAGCGACGTCGACGTAGGCGTAGTCACGCAAGGGGAGGTTCCCCCTTTGATGGATGCGCGCAGGGGCCGGATCCAAGACGCACTGGGTTTTGACGGCGAGATCGACCTCGTCTTCTTGGCCGAGGCCGACCCGTTGTTGCTCTTCCAGGTCGCCACCGACGGAAAGCCGCTGTACGAGCGCGCGCCCGGTACGTTCGAGGAGTTCCGAATCCGCGCCGTCAAGCTCTACTACGACACAGCCTGGATCCGTCGCATCGAGGCCGAGGCCCTTCGGCGGCGGTACGCCTGATGGTGCGCGAAGAGATCGTGCGGCGAAAGCTCGCCCATCTGACCGGCTACTTGGATGAGCTGGCCATCTACGCAGACACATCTTTCGACGATTATGTGGGGACGGGCGGGCCTCGGCGTGCCGTCGAGCGACTTATCCAGCTTGTCATCGAGAGCGCCGTGGACATCAACGTGCACATCGCGACCGAGAGCGCGGGATCGCCTCCACCCGACTACCGAAGTTCCTTCGCGGCGGTCGCGCGGTGCGGCGCGATCTCCGGGGAGCTTGCCGAGAGTCTCGCCCCGTCGGCCGGCCTTCGAAACGCGCTCACCCACGACTACGCGACGGTAGACGACGCGCGCGTTCACTCGGCGATGCCGATGGTTCTCGCCGGGTTTCGCGAGTACGCGGCATCCGTTACGCGATGGCTGGCCGCGCAACGGGCCTGACGAGTCTTGCGGCTACCGCGTCAGGACGATTTCGGACTCGGCTACCGCGCGCGCCTCGGAGAGCGTCATCGGCATCGGCTTGTACCGCCATTCCTGATA
>JBAZZY010000057.1 GCA_041658565.1 Actinomycetota bacterium
CCAGGAACTCCGTCTTATCTTTCCCACGAAAGCGCGCCATGCGCAGTTCGCACTGCGGATAGTCCGGCAGAAACTCCTTCCCGAAGAGGACCACCGCCGCCTGAAGAATTCGGCCATCCCGGCGCAACTTGAGGCGGTCCAGAACGTCCGCCACCCGGTTGCCGACGGAACCGATGAGGCGTCCCTCAGACTTGGCGGCTTCAACGATTCGGAAAACTTCTTCACGGTCGATAGCCCGGAGTTCGACGCCCTCAGCCGGTTCATTCTCCCAGCGGCGTTTGCCGCGGGCGCGATCGAGAAGCACCTTCTCGTATCTGACCTGGGTCATTCGCCGCGTTGTGCTACCAACGCGCTCGTATCCACGGCCGTCATACGTGAACGGCTTGGCATCCAGGCCGCCCTCGACCGAAACGGCGACGACCTCGCGGCCGGTCTTGAACTTGATGCGTCGGATGGAGAGGTTAATCGAGGGCGAAAAGCGGTCGGAAGCTTGCGCGATTTCCCGGAGCGTCTGGTCGGAGACTTCCTGTCCCGCGGCTGCGCCGTCCGGCCGAACTCCGAAGAGCACGATCCCGCCCGCGCTGTTCAGGAAGGCGCAGATCGTCTGCATCCCCTCGCGCAGCTCGCCGGTCGAGCGTTTGAACTCCAGGGTCGGTCCCTCTCCTTGCTTCAGGAGCCGGACAAGTTCCTTTTCATTGGTGGGGGATTTCAGGATCATGTCAGCCTCCACCGGACCGCGAACATGGATTTGAGCGCGTGTCTCTGGCGTAGTTGCTTTTCAATCCGCCCGATCAGCTCGTCGCGCTGTACATCGATGGCGTCCTGCGCGTCGAAGAGTTCCCGGCGCATACGGTTGCGGGTGGTCTCCAGCGCCTTGAGCGACTTCTGGGCTTCCAGCTTGTCATGGAGCGAACCGGCCAACGCCGCCCCCCGGCGAGCCTCACGGATCTGCTTGTCGAGCTCCTTGATCTCCCGTTCCAGACCCAGCTTGAGATCGTCGGACCAGCGGTCGAGCTTCAGGACCTCCTCGTCGAAGAACTTCCCGTTCCGCTCCTCGACCTGATGGATCTTGCTCTGCATCTCGGCCTGACGGATTGCCGACAGGTCCGGCGCGGGGCCCGGCGATTGGCTCTCGACCTTGCAGGGCAGGAGCATCAGCTTCCGGCAGATCTCCTCGTCGAGCGTTTTCCCGGAATCGGTCTGCCCGGAAAAGATTACGAACTCCTCCGTATCGAGAGACTCAACGGTAAGCTTCGATAGTTTGAGCCATCCGGAGGAACCAACAAGGGGTTTGAGGACGCTGATCACCTGACGATAGGCGGCATAGTCCAGCCTCACCGTCGCCGGGAGAAGTTCGCGGGATAGGGCCTGTTCGATGACATGAGCGGCGAGGGGATGGTCCTGGCGGTAGAACGTGTCACCGTTCTTCTCCGCCTCCTTCCAGTCGAAGTGATACCAACCCTGCCGGGCGCGCGCACCGGAATAGAGGAAGCGCGGCTGCTCAGCTTCGAAGCGGGCCTCGCCGTCCAGCTCGGTGCGCGTCAGTTCCAGAAGACTCCGCTCGCGGTTGGACAGGGTCTCCAGCGCCTTGTCGCGGTAGACGCGTAGGCGCGCGCTCACGTCCTCGTCGAAATGCTCAAGGAGCACCTCGCGGGTCTGGGCCATGCGGGCCTGAATCTGCTCGTCGAGTTCGGCCTGAAGCCGGTCGAACGCAGCCTTGATTTCCTCGGCGTTGCGGCAGGTTTGGTAGACTTGAGCGATGCGCCGCTCGATGTCCACGCCGGATTCGAGTGCGCCCAACACCTCGTCGCTCGCCCCAAAGACACCATCGAAGAGTTTGAACTTCTCGCTCAGGAGTTCGAGGACACGCTGGTCGGCCTCGTTGCGGCGGTTCAGGAAGTTGACGACCACCACGTCGTGCTTCTGCCCATAGCGGTGGCAGCGACCGATGCGCTGCTCGATCCGCTGGGGGTTCCAGGGGAGGTCGAAGTTGACGACCAGGGAGCAGAACTGGAGGTTCACGCCTTCCGCTGCCGCCTCGGTGGCAACGAGGATGGTCGCGTGATCGCGGAAGTGCTCCACGATGGCCGCCTTAATGTCCACGGGCCGGGAGCCTTTGACCACTTCCTGCCCGGCGTGACGTTCGCGCCACTGCTCGTAGACGACCCTAGAGTGCGGGTCGTTGTTCGAGCCGTTGACCATGACGAGCTGGTCCTTGTAGCCCCGGCCGGAAAGCAGGTCAAAGAGGTATTGCTGGGTGCGGCGCGACTCGGTGAAGATCACGGCCTTGCGCTGCGCCCCCAGCCGCTCGGCTCGCTCGAAGGCGACCTTGAGGGCGGGTATGAGCGCCTCGCCCTTGGCGTTTACGGAAATCTTGCGGGCCAGCTCCGCGAAGCCGCGCAACTCGGCAAGCTCCGCCGCAAGTTTTGCTGGATCAATAGGCTTCTCTTCCTGCGGTTCTTCCTCTTCGAATTCCTCTTCCTGCTCCTCCATCTCGTCCTGGAGTTCATCCAGGCCTTCCATGTCCTCGTCTTCCAGGAGAGGGCCTTGCTCGGCCGATAGGTCTTCAAGCCGGGCGATGAGGCGGTCCAGCGTTTTCGCAATGGCGAAGGTGGACGAGGCCAGCAGTTTCCGCAGGACCAGTGTGATGAGCGTGCGCTGGCTGGCGGGCAGGGCGATCAGCCCTTCGCGCTGAAGGTATGCAGAGATCCGCTCGTACAGCGCGTACTCCTCGTCGTTCGGCCGGAAGTCCTGCGTCACGGGGACGCGCCGCGTGAACGGGATGTACTCGACCACCTGTTTGCGGAGCGTCCGGGTGCAGATGGGGCGAAGCCGGTTTCGCAGTTCGGCGTTGCGCATTCGCTCATCCACGGTTCGGACGAACTGGTCCCGGAACGAGGCCGCGTCGCCGAAGATGTGGTCGTCGATGACGCTTGCCAGGCCGTACAGCTCCATAAGCGAGTTCTGGAGCGGCGTAGCTGTAACCAGGAGCTTCGGCGCTTGCGCGACCGCGTCCACGATGTTGCGGGCGAGCTTGCTGGATTTGCGGAAGACGTTCCGAAGGCGGTGCGCCTCGTCGATGACGACCAGGTCCCACGGGACGCGGCTGATCTCTTGGGCTTTCGCCGACGCGAAGTGGTACGAGCAGACGATCAGCCGGTCCGCCATGACGAACGGGGTGGGGTTCCCAGCCTCCACGATATCGTTGTAGACCTTTGAGTCGAGGATTGCCGTGGGCAGGTAAAACTTGGATTCGAGCTCCTGCTGCCACTGCTTGCGCAGGATCGCGGGCACGATGAGAAGGATGCGACGCCTCCGCTCTGCCCACCGTTGGTCGATGACGATGCCCGCCTCGATGGTCTTCCCCAGGCCAACCTCGTCCGCCAGCACGACCCCGCGCGTGAGCGGCGAGCGAAGCGCGAAAAGAGCGGCATCCACTTGGTGGGGATTGAGGTCTACGCGGGCGCCCGCGATCGAGCGGGAGATCGACTCGATGCTGCCGGTCGCCGCCCGGAGCGTCAGCTCATGTGCCCAATATTTGCTGTGAAATGCCGTGGTCATTCAGCCATGTGGGGTTTGTCTCCGTTCAGTGAACGGTCGGACGGGTTGGGTTTCAAACACACTGGGTACATTATGGCTTACGGACCCCCAGGAGCGCCGAGAGAGTAGAGAGCATCAACAGCGCATCGTCCCGCGTGAACTCTTCCGCACCGCTATGTGGCGCAAGATGTGTGTACTCCCGCAGATGCCAGCGGATGTTGTCGAGGCGCTGTTTCGTTGTACGTTTCTTAAGATCACTTGGCCCCATATCCTCGGCCTCGACCTCCCGCCAACGGTCGAGGGCTAGACGCACCGCGCTGATGCAGCCCTTCCAACCAGTTTCGCCGCCCCGTTCAAACGCCGTTGTCGCTTCGCCGATGGCGCGCCAAACCCCATCCCATGGGCTTGGTGGAGAGCTAGGAAGCGGAACTTCGATGAGAACCGGATACGAGATAGCCAAGTCACGCACCAACTTGACCCACACGTCACTCGGGTAAGAAACGTCCGCAGTCCCTTGAACCGTGAACGGCTCTGTGCGCCTCCTTGGCCCCCCCACCAAGGATGGCGGTACAAGTTTACAGAGTTCCGCATTGAGTGCGATCTTAAATCGCGGCCGTCTGCCGTCACGGAACCGCTCATAGGCAATCAGTGCCAAAAGGGAATCGCTCCAAATCATTACCGCCGGCGTGGACGACTCCTTGACCGCACCAATGAGCCATCCATAATGCCGGACGCGCGTCAGCGTGACCTCTTTACCCGCGTCGTTCACTGCAGTGATGACCGCCGAAATGTTGCTTAGCATCGGGCAGGGATCGAGCGTGCTGTTGAGCTTCAGTTGAACGGTCATCGGCAATTGGAGTTCAAACCCTGCCGCTGTCCGCT
>JBAZZY010000058.1 GCA_041658565.1 Actinomycetota bacterium
GAGGCACAAAGGAATGATAGCTGAACTTGACCTAGAGTTTTCGGTTTGCGTCGAGGCGTTGCCGGTGCGACCTATGCTAGCGCCGCCCGAGCGTGCCAGAAAGGTGACCAGTTACCTACCGGGACATGGATGCCGAAACGGAAAAGGAACCAACTGCCCACGGAGACACAGACCAATGAAGACCCTCATCGAGATCCACGCCCTGCAGAACTTTGCTCCGTCGAACCTGAACCGCGACGATACGGGAGCCCCCAAAGATGCCCAGTTCGGCGGTATCCGCCGTGCACGCGTGTCCAGCCAGTGCCTCAAGCGGGCAGTGCGTCAGTACTTCCGGGGACTGGTAGAGCAAAACGCTCTCGCATGGGATGACGTTGCCGACCGCACCAAACGCATCTTGGAGGCCCTAACCAAATCCTTGGTGGCAAAAGGGCGTGTCGAGGCCGAAGCGTCCGAGAAAGCGCGTCTGGCAATGGCCGCCATGGCTCTCTCGGTAAAGGAGGGCGGGAAGAGCGAGTATCTCCTGTTTCTCGGGCGGCGAGAAGTCGCTAACATGGCTATGATCATCGACGAGAAATGGGATTCCATCACTGCGTCCGTGACTGGCCCAGCCGAAGGGAAAAAGACCAGTAAGGCCAAGAAGCAGGCCGCTCAGGGTGCGGACCCCGAGTTGAAGAAAGCTCTCGACAAAGTCTTCAACGGGGGCAAGGCCCTGGATGTGGCGCTCTTCGGACGTATGCTCGCCGATATGCCTGAGAATAACCAGCACGCCGCGTGCCAAGTGGCCCACGCCATCTCGACACATGCCGTCGAGCGGGAATTCGATTTCTACACCGCTGTGGACGATCTCAAGCCCGAGGATACCGCCGGTGCCGACATGATGGGCACGGTAGAGTTCAATTCGGCCTGCTTCTACCGCTATGCTGTGGTTGACTGGCAGAAGCTTGTGAAGAATCTTCAGGATGATGTGGACCTGGCTGCCAAAGGGCTGCGGGCATTCCTTGAAGGGTTCGTGGTGGCTGAACCCACCGGAAAACAGAACACCTTCGCGGCGCACAATCCGCCGGAGTTCGTGGCTGTTACGGTGCGCCGCAACAGCGCACCCCGCAACTTAGCGAATGCCTTTGAGACAGCGGTGTTCGCGAAAAAGGGAGAGTCCCTGACGAGGAAGTCCGCAGAGGAACTTGCAAGAAAGGCTCAGGTGCTACAGGCCGCCTTCGGTGGTGACGAGAAAACATTCGTTCTCAATCTTACCGGGGCCAAACTGGTTGGATACGGGGCGGCTGTCGCCTCACTGGAGGATCTCTTGGAGAAGAGTCTAACCGCCGCCCAGGAGTAAAACCATGCCAACCCTGTTACTTCGCCTTGTGGGCCCAATGCAGTCGTGGGGAACCACCAGTCGTTTTGACCAACGCGATACCGGCAAGGAGCCAAGCAAGTCCGGAGTTATCGGGCTCTTGGCCGCCGCGCTGGGGATCGGCCGTGAAAACTGGGCCGATTTGCAGCCGCTCACTTGCCTGTCCATGGGCGTGCGCCACGACCGGCCGGGAGTGCCTAAGAAGGACTACCAGACAGCGGGATGCGCGGTAACGGACACCATTGTCAAGGCCGATGGAACCCAGTCCAAGGATGGTGTCGTTTCCGAACGCTTCTACCTCGCCGATGCGGCCTTTCTCGTGGGTCTCGAAGGCAAGAATCGCTCCTTGATGGAACGGATTCACGCCGCCCTGCGCGATCCCGTCTGGTCTCTGGCCTTGGGACGCAAGTCCTACGTGCCTTCCGAGTCGATCTGGATGGAGAATGGCGTGCAGGATGCTCCGCTACGAGACGTCTTGGCGCGGTGGCCATGGATCGGCTCACGGCGGAGATGGGAGGATCTTCCCGAGAAGCTCTTGATTTCCTTTGAGTCCGAGGACGAGTCGGGTGTGCTCAAGATGGACCAACCGCTTTCGTCGTTTGCCGAACGGCGCTTCGGGGCACGGTTCGTGCGCTCGGAGTGGATCCCCTTCCCTGAAGAGGTGGCACATGCTTTTGCATAGGGTCCATCTCGACCCACGCTGCCGAGAAGCGCGACGCGACTTGTCCGATCCCTATCAGCTTCACTCAACGCTTTGCCGGGCCTTCTGCGAACCGGATACGAAGTGCCCTGAAGGTGAAATCTTGTGGAGACTTGAGCCGGAAACCGATTCAACTGGGTGTCCACGTATTCTTGTGCAAAGCAGGACGATTCCGGACTGGGCGGGTATCGGCGTAGAGGGATGGTTGGCAAAGACTGAACCGGCCATCGACCTGAAGGACCGGCTCAAGCTCGATTCGCTCAAGGCCGAGCAGCGCTTTCGCTTCAGGCTGCGCGCCAACCCTTGCGTGACGCGCAACGGCAAGCGTCTGGGATTGCTGCGGATAGAAGAGCAAGAACAATGGCTTGAACGAAAAGGGGGGCAGCACGGTTTTTCCCTTCCACAACTCGCATCCTTCGATCTCTCGGCATCGCCGCAGGAGCGTATCGATGTACGGATTTCTCAGGAGCAGATGCTCCGAGGGAAGCAGCATGCAGGCAATGGGATTCGGGTCTATTCGGTGCTGTACGACGGGATTCTAACGGTCACGGATGCGGACAAATTCAGGGCTGCGCTGCAATCCGGCATCGGCCACGGCAAGGTCATGGGTCTTGGGCTCTTGTCGGTGGCACTGATAACATGAGAGAAGCAGCACCGGGCTCGTCGAAGTGCTTCGGCTTCGGACTCCTCATGGTCCGGCGGTGCTGACGTGCTTCCGCGACTCCGGCCCATCCCGATCAACGACCGAGCGTCCCTTTTGTTCGTCGAGCGCGGCCAACTCGACGTTCTGGACGGCGCGTTCGTCCTCGTGGATGCGGCCGGAGTGCGCATGCAGATCCCGGTAGGCGGCCTCGCTTGCTTGATGCTCGAACCAGGAACGCGCGTTTCCCATGCGGCGGTCGCACTTGCCTCGAACGTGGGCTGTCTCCTCGTCTGGGTCGGCGAAGCCGCCGTACGGTTGTACTCCGCCGGCTCACCCGGCGGCGCGCGCTCGGATCGTCTCCTCTACCAAGCAAGGCTGGCACTCGATGATAGCGCTCGACTGAAGGTCGTGCGCAAGATGTACGCCGTGCGATTCGGCGAGGAGCCGCCGGAGCGCAGGAGTATCGAGCAACTCCGCGGCATCGAAGGCGCCCGAGTGAAGCGCACCTACGAGATCCTCGCGCAGAAACACGGGATCCCATGGGTCGGTCGGCGCTATGACCCGCGTGCGTGGGAAACCGCCGACGTACCCAATCGCTGCCTCAGCGCGGCGACGGCCGCCTTGTACGGCGTCACGGAAGCCGCCGTCCTCGCGGCGGGCTACGCGCCCGCGATCGGGTTTGTCCACACGGGGAAGCCATTGTCATTCGTCTATGATATCGCGGACCTCGTGAAGTTCGAGACCGTCGTCCCCGCGGCGTTCCGCGTCGCGGCCACGAACCCACCCAATCCCGAGCGCGCCGTCCGCCAAGCCTGCCGTGACGCGTTCCGCCAGACGCGGCTCCTCGAACAGATCATCCCCCTGATAGAGGAAGTGCTCGAAGCCGGCGGCCTCCCCAAGACGACGCCGGGAGTTGGCGTCGTGGGTCCCGCGTTCCAGGAGGAGAACCCGTTCGATGATGACCGTGATCGTGGTTGAGAACGTGCCACCGAGCCTGCGGGGCCGCCTCGCCGTGTGGCTCATCGAGGTCCGCGCCGGCGTGTACGTCGGCGACTACTCAGAACGCGCACGGCACGTTCTCTGGAACCAAGTCGTGAAAGGCATCGGCGACGGCAACGCCGTCATCATGTGGCAATCGCCGACGGAAGCAGGGTTCGACTTCGAGACGCTTGGCCTGAACCGGAGGATTCCCAAGGACGTTGACGGGATGAAACTTGTCTCCTTCCTCGCGGCCGAGTCCCCGGTTGCAGAGGATTCCGCAAGCTCTTTCTGAATCGTCAACTGCTCAGGACGTACTCATGAGACGACGCGAGGTGCCACCGACGCAAAGGCTCACCAACTTGTCAAGCCGCCGCAACTAGCCGAGGCGTCCAGCAATTCGAGACGGGTCAAGTGCGTTCCCCGCGTGCGCGGGGATGGACCGACGCCTGAGGCGTACGTGTACGTGCCCGTCTCGCGTTCCCCGCGTGCGCGGGGATGGACCTTTTCCCGTCACGTCGTCGCGTACGACTATCCCGCGTTCCCCGCGTGCGCGGGGATGGACCGGTAACTCCCCCGGTAGGGTAGGGTAGGGGGCCGC
The DNA here is from genome assembly GCA_041658565.1 of Actinomycetota bacterium. Taxonomy (NCBI): domain Bacteria; kingdom Bacillati; phylum Actinomycetota; species Actinomycetota bacterium. The sequence continues at coordinate 4,277 of JBAZZY010000058.1, forward strand.
GTTCCCCGCGTGCGCGGGGATGGACCGCCTCCCGCGGAAACTTGGACTGGTCAAACGTCGCGTTCCCCGCGTGCGCGGGGATGGACCGACACCAGGAGC
>JBAZZY010000059.1 GCA_041658565.1 Actinomycetota bacterium
TATCCTGACGCAAGAGGACATCGTCGATGCGATGAAGATCCTCATCGAACTCAAGAACGGCAAGGGCGAGGTGGACGACATCGACCACCTCGGCAACCGCCGCGTGCGCTCGGTCGGTGAGCTCGCGGAAAACCAGTTCCGCGTCGGACTGGTGCGCGTCGAGCGCGCGGTGAAGGAGCGCCTGAGCCTGGCCGAATCCGAGGGCCTGATGCCGCAGGAACTGATCAATGCCAAGCCGGTGTCGGCGGTGATCAAGGAGTTCTTCGGCTCGAGCCAGTTGTCGCAGTTCATGGACCAGACCAACCCGCTGTCCGAGGTGACGCACAAGCGCCGTGTTTCCGCCCTTGGCCCCGGTGGTCTCACGCGCGAGCGTGCCGGCTTCGAGGTGCGCGACGTGCACCCGACGCATTATGGGCGCGTGTGCCCGATCGAAACGCCGGAAGGCCCGAACATCGGCCTTATCAACTCGCTCGCGATCTATGCGCGCACCAACGAGTACGGCTTCCTCGAGACGCCGTACCGCAAAGTAAACAACGGCAAGGTGGCCGACCAGGTGGATTACCTTTCCGCCATCGAAGAGAGCAAGTTCGTGATCGCGCAGGCGAACGCGACGCTCGACGCACGCGGCAGCCTCACCGACGAACTGGTCTCGTGCCGCTGCAAGAACGAATTCATGCTGTCGACGCCGGACAAGGTGGAATATATCGACGTCGCGCCGTCGCAGATTGTGTCGGTGGCCGCGGCACTGATTCCGTTCCTCGAACACGACGACGCCAACCGCGCGCTCATGGGCTCCAACATGCAGCGCCAGGCGGTACCGACGCTGATCACCGAGAAGCCGCTGGTCGGCACCGGCATCGAGCGTACCTGTGCCATCGACTCCGGCGCCACCCTGGTGGCGCGCCGCGGCGGCGCGGTCGAGTCGGTCGATGCCTCGCGCATCGTGGTGCGCGTGCACGACGACGAGACCAAGCCGGGCGAGGTCGGCGTGGACATCTACAACCTCACCAAGTACACGCGCTCGAACCAGAACACCAACATCAACCAGCGGCCGCTGGTGAAGGTCGGCGACGTGCTGGCCAGGGGCGACGTGCTGGCCGACGGCCAAAGCACCGACATGGGCGAGCTCGCGCTCGGGCGTAACGTGTTGGTCGCGTTCATGCCGTGGAACGGCTACAACTTCGAGGACTCGATTCTCATTTCCGAGCGCGTGGTGGATCAGGATTACTTCACCACCATTCATATCGAAGAACTTCAGACGGTGGCGCGCGACACCAAGCTCGGTTCCGAGGAAATCACGCGCGACATCCCCAATGTCGGTGAAGCGGCGCTGGCCAAGCTCGACGAGGCCGGCATCGTCTACATCGGCGCCGAGGTGGACGCGGGCGACATCCTGGTCGGCAAGGTCACGCCCAAGGGCGAGACCCAGCTGACCCCGGAAGAGAAGTTGCTGCGTGCGATCTTCGGCGAGAAGGCCTCGGACGTGAAGGACACCGGCTTGCGCGTGCCCTCGGGCATGGCTGGCACGGTCATCGACGTGCACGTGTTCACGCGCGAAGGCGTGGACAAGGACTCGCGCGCCAAGAGCATCGAGGAGCAGGATCTCGCCAGCATCCGCAAGGACCTCGACGACCAGTACCGTATCGTCGAGAACGACGCCTTCATGCGCCTCGAACGCCAGATCGTCGGCAAGACCGCCGACGGCGGTCCCGCCGGCCTCAAAAACGGCGACCGCATTACCAAGGCCTACCTCGAGGAACTGCCGCGTCAAAAGTGGTTCGACGTCCGCCTCAAGAACGAAGAGGCGTCACAGGCGCTGGAGCAGATCCGCGCCCACCTTACCCAGCTCAAGGAGCAGTTCGAGCAGCGCTTTGTCGAGAAGAAGGCCAAGCTCACCTCGGGCGACGACCTTGCCCCGGGCGTGCTGAAAATGGTCAAGGTGTACCTGGCGGTGAAGCGTCGGCTGCAACCCGGTGACAAGATGGCCGGTCGCCACGGTAATAAAGGTGTTATCTCGCGCATTGTCCCGGTCGAGGACATGCCGTACATGGCTGACGGTAGCCCGGTGGATATCGTGTTGAATCCGCTCGGCGTGCCCTCGCGCATGAATGTCGGCCAAGTGCTGGAGACGCATCTGGGCTGGGCGGCGCACGAACTCGGCGCGCAAATCGGCAAGATGCTCGATGAAAGCCGCAAGGCCGAAGAGCTGCGCCGCTTTATCGACAAAATTTACAACCACGTCGGCAACAGCGGGCGCAAGGAAGACATCAAGTCGTTGACCGACGACGAGGTCGCCGAACTGGCGCACAACCTGCGCAAGGGTGTGCCGGTGGCAACACCGGTGTTCGACGGCGCCTCCGAGGACGAAATCAAGGACATGCTCGCGCTCGCCGGTCTGCCGCTGAGCGGCCAGACGACGCTCTTCGACGGGCGCACCGGCGAGGCCTTCGAGCGTCCGGTGACGGTCGGCTACATGTACATCCTCAAGCTCAACCACCTGGTGGACGACAAGATGCACGCGCGTTCCACCGGCCCGTACTCGCTGGTCACGCAGCAGCCGCTCGGTGGCAAGGCGCAGTTCGGCGGCCAGCGTTTTGGTGAAATGGAAGTGTGGGCGCTCGAGGCCTATGGCGCGTCGTACACGCTGCAGGAGATGCTCACGGTGAAGTCGGACGACGTCGCCGGTCGCACCAAGATGTTCGAGAACATCGTCAAGGGCGACCACCGCATGGAGGCCGGCATGCCCGAGTCGTTCAACGTGCTAGTCAAGGAAATCCGCGCGCTCGGCATCGACATCGAACTCAAGCTGGCACAGTAAATCGGCTTATCTGGCTTAGGCCTAGGAGAACACACCTTGAAAGACCTGTTCAATCTTTTCAAACAGTCCAGCAAGTCCGAGGACTTCGATTCCATCAAGATCGGCCTCGCCTCGCCGGAGAAAATCCGCTCGTGGTCGTACGGCGAAGTGAAGAAGCCGGAGACCATCAACTATCGCACCTTCAAACCGGAACGCGACGGCCTGTTCTGCGCCAAGATCTTCGGTCCGGTGAAGGACTACGAGTGCCTGTGCGGCAAGTACAAGCGCCTGAAGCACCGCGGCGTGATCTGCGAGAAGTGCGGCGTCGAGGTGACGCTGTCCAAGGTGCGGCGCGAGCGCATGGCCCACATCGACCTGGCCTCGCCGGTCGCGCACATCTGGTTCCTGAAGTCGCTACCCTCGCGCATGGGCCTGGTGCTGGACATGACGCTGCGCGACATCGAGCGCGTGTTGTATTTCGAGGCTTACGTGGTCGTGGACCCGGGTATGACGCCGCTCGAAAAGGGCCAGCTGCTGTCCGAGGACGCGTACCTCAGCGCCATCGAGGAGCACGGCGACGAGTTCGACGCGCGCATGGGCGCGGAGGCGATCCGCAAACTGTTGAAAGGCATAAACCTCGAGGAAGAGACCACGCGCCTGCGCGCCGAACTCGCCGAGACCAGTTCCGAGACCAAGATCAAGAAGTTCACCAAGCGCCTCAAGGTGCTCGAGGCGTTTCTGCACTCCGGTAACAAGCCGGAGTGGATGGTACTGGAGATTCTACCGGTGCTGCCGCCCGAGTTGCGCCCGCTGGTGCCGCTCGACGGCGGCCGGTTCGCGACCTCGGATTTGAACGATCTCTACCGCCGCGTCATCAACCGCAATAACCGCCTGAAGCGCCTGCTCGACCTGAATGCGCCGGACATCATCGTGCGCAACGAGAAGCGCATGCTGCAAGAGGCGGTGGACGCGCTGCTCGACAACGGCCGCCGCGGGCGCGCCATCACCGGTGCCAACAAGCGCCAACTCAAGTCGCTGGCCGATATGATCAAGGGCAAGCAGGGCCGCTTCCGCCAAAACCTGCTCGGCAAGCGCGTCGACTACTCCGGCCGTTCCGTGATCGTGGTCGGGCCGACGCTGCGGCTGCATCAGTGCGGTCTGCCGAAGAAAATGGCGCTCGAACTCTTCAAGCCGTTTATTTTCCACAAGCTCGAGATCCAGGGCCTGGCCACCACCATCAAGGCCGCGAAGAAGATGGTCGAGGCCGCCGGTCCCGAGGTCTGGGACATTCTGGAAGAGGTCATCCGCGAGCATCCGGTAATGCTCAACCGCGCGCCGACGCTGCACCGTCTCGGTATCCAGGCGTTCGAGCCGCAACTCGTCGAGGGCAAGGCGATCCAGCTGCATCCGCTGGTATGCGCGCCGTATAACGCCGACTTCGACGGCGACCAGATGGCGGTGCACATCCCGCTGTCCATCGAGGCGCAGCTCGAGGCGCGCACCCTGATGATGTCCACGAACAACGTGTTGTCGCCCGCGAACGGCG